>DATDKQ010000091.1:0-2645 GCA_036519915.1 Solirubrobacterales bacterium
GAGGTCCCGCCGCCGACCAGGGCCGCGGCGTGGTCGCCGGCATTCCGGAACCCGTCCGCGACCCGTCTGACCGCCTCGTCCCAGGAGATCGGGCTGAGGCTGCCGTCGCCGGCGCGGACCATCGGCCGGGTGATCCGCTCAGTCGAATTGAACATCTGGAAGGCGAACCGGCCCTTGTCGCAGAGCCAGCCGTCGTCGACCTCGGCGTTGTCGCGGGCGTTCACCCGCAGCACCCGCTCGTCACGGACGGTGTAGCCGACGTTGCACTGGCTGGGGCAGAGGGTGCACACCGAGCCCGCCTGCTCGATGTCCCAGGGCCGCGCGCGGAAGCGGTAGGTGTAGGAGGTCAGCGCCCCAACGGGGCAGAGCTCGATGATGTTGCCGTGGAAGGGGGCGATGTAGGGCCGCTCGTCGAAGGTGCCGACGAACGTCTTGTCGCCGCGCTCGAGCAGCTGGAGCTGCTCGTCCTCGGCGACCTCCTGGCTGAAGCGGACGCAGCGGTAACAGAGGATGCAGCGCTCGCGGTCGATCGCCACCAGCGGTGAGAGCTCGAGCGGCTTCTGGAAGTGCCGTTTCGGGTCGGTGAAGCGGCTCTTACCGGGCCCCCAGCCCATCGCGATGTCCTGCAGCGGGCACTCGCCGCCCTTGTCGCACACGGGGCAGTCGAGCGGATGGTTGATCAGCAGGAACTCGACGACCGCGTTCTGGGCCTCGTTGACGCGATCGGTCTGCGTGTAGACGACCATCCCGTCGCGGACCGGGGTCGAGCAGGCGGTCTGCAGCTTCGGCATGCCCTCGATCTCGACCAGGCACATCCGGCAGGCGCCGACCGGGTCGCCCAGCTTCGGCTCGTAACAGAAGACCGGGATCTCGACGTCGCCCTGCTTGGCGGCATCGACGAGCATCGTCCCCTCGGGCGCGGTCACCTCGCGGCCGTCGACGACCAGCGAAACGTGGTTGCGGATCGGGCGGGTCACGCCGCCAGCGCCTCCGGCACGCCGCGCTCGATCGCCTCCATGAACTCGTCGGGGAACTTCTGCACCATCGACCCCACCGGCATCGCCATCGAGTCCCCGAGCACGCAGAGGCAGTTGCCGATGATGTTGGTCTGCACCGAGGCGACGGTCTCGAGGTCGATTGGGGTCGCCTGGCCGCGGATCATCCGCTCGAGCATCTTCACCGTCCAGTTCGTCCCCTCGCGGCAGGGCGTGCACTTGCCGCAGGACTCGTGGTGGTAGAAGCGCGCCGTCCGCAGCGCCAGCTCGACGATGCTCGTGGTGTCGTCGAAGACGATCACCGAGCCCGATCCGAGCATGGAGCCCGCGTCAGCCATCGCCTCGAAGCTGTAGGGCACGTCGAGGCCCTCATCCGCGGTCAGCACGGGCGAGGACGAGCCGCCGGGGAAGAAGCCCTTGATCTCGCGACCGTCGAGCGGTCCTCCGGCGAGCTCCTCGATCAGGACCCTGGTCGGGATGCCGAGCTCGACCTCGTAGTTCCCGGGCCTCTTCACGTCGCCCGAGACCGAGACCACCTTCGTGCCCGGCGACTGCTCTGTGCCGAAGCCCTTGAACCAGTCGGCGCCCGAGGCAACGATGTGGGGAACCGTGGAGAGCGTCTCGACGTTGTTGATCAGGGTCGGCCCGTCATAGAGTCCCTGCACCGCCGGAAACGGGGGCTTCAGCCGGGGATTCGCCCGCTTGCCCTCGAGCGAGTCGAGCAGAGCCGTCTCCTCGCCGGCGATGTAGGCGCCGGCGCCGCGGTGGACGACCACTCCCACCTGCTCCCCGGTGCCGAGCACGTCCTCGCCGAGGAAGCCGGCCACGTATGCCTCCTCGACTGCCTGGTCGAGGATGTCGCCCTGCAGGTCGTACTCGCCGCGGATGTAGATGAAGCAGCGATTCGCCCCAGCGGCGCGCGCGGCGATGATCAGGCCCTCTATCAGCTGGTGCGGGTTCTTCTGCATCAGCTCGCGGTCCTTGAACGCGCCCGGCTCGGACTCGTCGGCGTTGCAGCAGAGGTACTTGTCCATGCCGCCGCGGGGCAGGAACGAGGCTTTCTTCCCCATCGAGAAGCCGGCGCCGCCGCGACCCCGCAGCCCGGAGTCCTCGAGCTGCTTGAGGACCTCCTCCGGCGTCATCTGCTTGTAGGCCTTCTCGATCGACCGGTAGCCGCCGAGCTTCCGGTAGGTGTCGATCGAGGCGAGGCCCGGTTCGTCGATGTTGCGGAAGAGGAGGCGCGTCTCCTGCGAGGCCATCAGCCCTCGACCTCCTTCGCGTCGGGCCCTCCCGCGAGCTTGCGGTCTTCAAGCCGCTTGTCGGGCAGGACCTCGCCGCCCGAGCGCAACTGCTCGGCCGCCGCGACGGCGTCGTCCTCGCTGAGCGGGCCGAAGTACCGCTCGTCGATGGAGGCCATCGGGGCGAGGTCACAGGCGCCCATGCACTCGAAGGCGCGGACGAAAAGCTTGCCGTCCTCGGAGGAGCCCTGCCCGTCGATTCCGGCCGCGCCGCTGAAGGCCTCCAGCAGTCGGTCGGCGCCACGCAGCCAGCAGCTGATGTTGGTGCAGACGAGCACCTGGTGCTCGCCCTCCGGCTCGAGCCGGAAGAGGTCGTAGAAGGTGGCGACCGACTCCAGGTAGCCGGGTGTCA
>DATDKQ010000092.1:0-3369 GCA_036519915.1 Solirubrobacterales bacterium
GGTCCGCTCGGCACTCCGGAATTCGGGATTCAGATATCCGGACCACCGGATCACCGTGAACCTCGCCCCGGCCGACGTCCGCAAGGCCGGTCCGGGCTTCGACCTCGCGATCGCCGCGGCGATTCTGGCCGCAACGGGGCAGCTGCCCCGAGCCGTAGTGGACAACTACGCGATGGCCGGGGAGCTGGCGCTCAACGGTGCGATCCGGCCCGCGCCGGGGTCCCTTGCGATGGCGGAGGGCGCCAGCGGTTGGGGGCTGCGCGGGGTTGCGGTGTCACCGGGCGACACGAGCCAGGCCGCGCTCGTGGAGGGGCTCGAGGTGATGCCGGTCGAGCACGTCGCCCAGCTCAGTGAGCTTGCCGAGGGAGGGATCGAGCCGGTGCCACGGACCGAGCCGCCCGACGAGCCTGACCGCGATCTCCCCGATCTCTCCGATCTGCGCGGCCATCCCGTCCTCCGGCGCTGCCTCGAGATCGCAGCGGCCGGTGCCCACAGCCTGCTGCTTATCGGCCCGCCGGGCGGCGGCAAGACGCTTGCCCTGCAGCGGCTTCCTTCGCTGCTGCCTCCGCTGAGCGCGAACGAGGTGATCGAGGTGACGCGGATCGCGGGCGTCTGCGGCGAGAACGGCGGGCCGCGCGTCCATCGCCCCTTCAGGGCGCCGCACCACACGGTTTCGGGCCGCGCTCTGGTCGGGGGCGGAGCGCCGCCCAGGCCGGGGGAGGTGACCCGTGCCCACCGAGGGGTGCTCTTCCTCGATGAGCTCGGCGAGTTCAGGCGCGACGCGCTCGAGGCCCTGCGGGCGCCGCTCGAGGACGGCGCGGTCACGGTCGCAAGAACGTCCGGGACGGTCTCGCTGCCGTGCCGGTTCATGCTGGTGGCGGCCTCCAATCCGTGTCCCTGCGGCAACGGTCCCGAGTCAGGGGAGTGCGAATGCCACCCGGGCGCGGTCACCCGCTATCAGGCGAAGCTGAGCGGCGCCCTGGCGGACCGCATAGACATCACCCACAGGGTCGACCCGCCGCCGGCCGAGGAGCTGGTGGAGGACGGTGTCGAGGACTCCGCGACCGTCAGGGAGCGCGTGGTGCGAGCCCGCCGGCTTGCGGAGGCGCGTCTCGGCTCGGGCCGGGCAAACGCGGAGATGACTCCGGCGGAGGTGAGATTGCACTGCGGGCTCGACCAGGAGTCTCAGCGGACGCTGGAGCGGGCACACCGGAAGCTCGGCTTGAGCGCCCGCGGGTGGGATCGGTGCGTGCGGCTGGCGCGGACGATCGCCGATCTCGCGGGTGAGTCCCGCATCTCCCAGGATCACGTCGCCGAGGCGATCGACCGCCGGCGGCGACCCGACCCATGAGCGGGAACGCCAGGCCGCGCGCCTGCGGCGAGTGCCTGCGACGCGCCTGGCTGGTGGCCTCCCTCGCCGGCCACATCGACAAGGCGGTCAGCGACACCGCCGGCAACCGCGCTCGCGAGCTGCTCGCGCTCTCGAACGAGGAACTTGCCGAGGCGATGGCGCGCTCGGAGGCGAAGTCGTTCCTGCAGCGGGCGAAGGAGCGAGATCCCGTGCCGATGCTCGCGGCGGTGACCGGATCCGGGGCGTGGGCGTCCTGCCGGCACGACGAGCTCTACCCGGAGCCGCTCCACGACCTCGGCGACGCGCCGGCAGTGATCTTCGGCCGGGGGCGGCCCGCGACCCTCGGAGCGCTGGGGCGAAAAGGGGCGGTGACGATCGTCGGCTCACGGCGGCCTAGCCGTTACGGCCGGGAGCTCGCGACGGAGCTGGGCGCTGAGCTCGCCGCGGCAGGGTTCGCGGTCGTGAGCGGCATGGC
Source organism: Solirubrobacterales bacterium (assembly GCA_036519915.1). Lineage (GTDB taxonomy): Bacteria > Actinomycetota > Thermoleophilia > Solirubrobacterales > 70-9 > DASUPK01. Next base: position 1,827 of record DATDKQ010000092.1, read on the forward strand.
CTTGGGGATCGATTCGGCTGCCCAGGCGGGAGCCGTGCGTGCCGGTGGCCTGACGATTGCCGTGCTCGGCTGCGGGGTCGACGTCGCGTATCCGCCTCGCAGCGCGCGCCTCTACGCGGAGATAGTCAACCGCGGCCTTGTGATCGGCGAGTTGCCGCCGGGCACGGAGCCGCGACGCTGGACCTTCCCCGCGCGGAACCGGATCATGGCCGCGCTCGGGGCGATGACCGTGGTCGTCGAGGCGCGCGAGCGATCGGGCTCCCTGATCACGGCCGAGATGGCCGAGAGCCTCAACCGCGACGTCGGGGCCGTGCCCGGTCTCGTCGGCAGCTCGCCCGCGGCGGGCACCAACGGGTTGATCCGGGACGGCGCCCACCTGATTCGATCAGCACAGGACGTCCTCGATGGGTTGCTCGGACCGGGTGCGGGCGAGCGTTCGGCGCGCAGGCCGGTCGGGCCGATGCTGGAGGACGGACTCATCGAGGTGCTGGATCTGGTCGAGGGTGGCGCGGGCAGCGCGGACGCCCTGGCGAGGGACTCGAGTCTGGAGCCCGGGCCGCTGGCGACGGCGCTGGTCAGCCTCGAGCTCTCGGGCTACGTGCGCTGCAACGGCGACGGACGCTACGAACGCACCTCGCTGGCAGTGCCCGAGCCCGCCTAGCGGAGCGGTCCGCGCATCTAGCCTGTTGACCGTGACAGCAGACCGATCCACGCCGGTCGCGATGACGATCGCGACTTCGGATTCCGGCGGCGGCGCCGGGATCCAGGCGGACCTGAAGGCGTTCGCCCGCTGCGGCGTGCACGGCACCTCGGCGATCGTCGCGCTCACGGCCCAGAACACCCACGAGGTGGTCTCGGTCGAGACCCTGCCGCGGCAGTTCATCCTCGATCAGGTCCGCGCAGTGGTCGAGGACATCGGCGTCGACGCCGTCAAGATCGGGATGCTCTTCGACGAGCCGAGGATCGACGCCGTCGCCGAGGCGCTCGAGATGGTCGGCGACGCTCCGGTGGTGGTCGATCCCGTGATGGTTGCCGAGAGCGGGGCCGTGCTCCTGCGGCCGGAGGCGAGGCGCGCGCTGATCGAGCGGATCCTGCCCCGGGCCGCGGTGGTCACCCCGAACCTGGCCGAGGCGCGCGAGCTGACGGCACTCCCGGATGCGTCGCCCGAGGAGCTCGCCCGTGCGGTCGTTGCCCTTGGGCCTTCCGCAGCCGTCGTCACTGGCGGGCACACCGAGGACGGCGCCGACCGCTTCTTCGACGGCACTGACCTCGAGCTGATCGAGGGCCCGCGGCACCCGGGAGGCGCGGCCCACGGCTCCGGCTGCACCCATTCCTCGGCGCTCGCAGCCCGCCTGGCCCTTGGGGACGCACCGCTCGAGGCCGCCCGCGCGGCCCGGCAGATCGCCTCCGAGGCAGTGGCCAACGGCCTCCGCGATCTCGGCTCCGGCGCCGGGCCGGTGGATGTTCTGGGCACGGTTCGCGATCCCGCCGGGGATCGCCAGGCATAATCGGAGCATGAAGCTGCTTCGCATGACTCCTGGCA
>DATDKQ010000093.1:0-6375 GCA_036519915.1 Solirubrobacterales bacterium
GTCGAGCTGGAGTGCTCGCGCAAGGGCGTCGAGCACCTGCTCCGAGGGGTGAAGGTCGCGACCCTGCTCGAGCCGGACGTAGTAGTCGGCGCTCACCCCCGCCAGCATCGCGACCTCCTCACGCCGCAGACCCGGAACGCGGCGGCGCCCGAACTCCTCGAGCCCGGCGTCGGCGGGATGAATCAGCTCGCGGCGGGCGCGCAGGTATTCGCCGATCCTGTTTTCGCGCTCCGCCATGCCTTTCACGATACGCGCGCTCGGGCCGCCCAGGGTGGCCCTGACAATCCTAGGTTGCAGGGGGCCCTGGCTAACGCCTCCGGCTGGCCTCACAGTGGGGCAATGACCAATACAGCCGTCACTTCACGCGTCACCACCCCGTTCGGGTTCGAATCCACCGCGAGGGAGGTGCTGTCCGGCGTCGACCTGTCGGGGAAGCGCGCGATCGTCACCGGCGCCTCGTCGGGAATCGGCATCAAGACGGCGCTCGCTCTGGTTGGCGCGGGCGCCGAAGTCACCCTCGCTGTCCGCGACACGGACGCCGGCGCCCGGACCGCCCGCGACATCGGCACCAAGACCGGTAGCCGCGCCATCCACGTCCGTCGGCTCGACCTCGCGGACCGAGGGTCGGTTGGCAGGTTCGCGGCGAACTGGAGCGGGCCGCTTCACATCCTGGTCAACAACGCAGGCGTGATGGGGCTCCCCGACCGCAAGCTGACAGCGGATGGTTGGGAGATGCAGTTCGCGACCAACCACCTCGGACACTTCGCGCTCACCAATGGCCTCCACGACGCACTTGCGGCCGCCGGCGGTGCGCGAGTCGTGTCGCTGAGCTCAGAGGCACACCTGCGGGCCCCCATCGTCTTCGACGATCTCAACTTCGACTCACGCCCGTACGACCCATGGGTTGCCTACGGGCACTCGAAGACCGCGAACGTCCTATTCGCGGTTGAGGCGGCGCGTCGCTGGGCCGAGGACGGCATCGCCGTCAATGCCGTCCATCCGGGCGCGGTCATGGAGACCAACCTGGCACGACATCTGGACCTGGCCGTGCTCGCAGGCGTCATCGAGACGAGCGGGTACGAGTACAAGACGCTGGATCAGGGCGCAGCAACGAGCGTTCTGGTCGCCGCGTCGCCGCTGCTCGATGGCGTCAGCGGCCGCTATTTCGCGGACTGCAACGAGGCGCCGGTGGTCGGCCCGAGCTTCACCGGACCTCCCCGCGGGTTCGGAGTCGCTCCCTATGCGCTCGACCCAGAAAATGCGAACCGACTCTGGGAGCTCTCGCTCCGTCGCTGAGTAGAAGGCGGCTGAAATGGCGCTCAGGCGGCCACTCAAACTGTCTCGGTCCGGCTGGCATGCGCAATCCAGGCGGCGTCTGACTCGTTGAATGCCCAACTGCAGGGCGAGCACCGTCTGCCGCTCAATGAGCACCGGGCGCTCTTGCGGCTCTCTCGAGCCGAAAACGGCCGGATGCGCCGGGTGGACCTCGCCCGCGCTCTGCTGTTGACGCCGTCCGGCGTCACACGACTGCTCAGCCGCCTCGAGCAGGCGGGCTTCGTCGCCAAGGGGTCCTCGGACAGGGACGCTCGCGTCAGCAGCGTCCTGATCACCGACACAGGCCGGGCCCGGCTGGCCGAGGCAACCTCCTCCCGCATGGCGAGGGTCAAGGTGCTGCTCGCGCGACGCTACTCGCGCGAGGAGCTGTTGATGCTGGCCGAGCTACTCGGTCGTCTCGATGCGAGCGGGGACTCAGGCGAAGAAGCCATGGCAAGGACCGGCGGGCGTGGCTAGGCCGGGACTGAGCTTCCGCCCTTGAGCAGGCTCTCGATGTCGGCCTCGATGCCCGCGGTGAGGGTGTCGACGTCGGGGGCATGGTCCCTGTCCCCGGTCACCCCGAAGTACAGCTGGCCGTCGTACGAGAAGATCGCGACCACGATCCGGATAGTCCCCACGATCGGGACATAGGGATATGAGGCGAGCAGCCTGCGGTCCAGCGTGTACAGCGGAAGCTGAGGGCCGGGCACGTTGGTGGTCGCCGTATCCATGTTCAAGCGAGCGGAGCGCGTCGCCAGGCGGCTACCGAGCGCGAGCAACATCGGAGGCGCAAAGCCGGACAGCTGAGCGAGCGCGTCGCCGGCGACGGCCTGCTTCGAGGACTTGATCCCGTCCATCTGGCTGCGGATGTCATGCAGCCGCTCGATGGGATTCTCGATTCCGACGGGCAGGCGGGCAAAGACCGCCGAGACGCGATTGTTGTAGTCGCCGCTCTCCCCCGGCTTCCGCACTGAGACCGGGACCATCGTCCGGACGACGGTTGTGGACGAGATCGGCTCGCCCCGGCCCCGGAGCAGCTCGCGATAGCCGTTGGTGATCAGCGTGAGCACGACGTCGTTGACCGTCCCACCTAGCGCGGAGCGCACCTCCTTGACGGACGTGAGCGAGACCTTCGCCCAGCTCCAAACCCGGTGTGGGCCGATGGGGCCCGTCAGCGACGAGGTCCCGGGGCGCATGGACGGGGCAGCGGCCGCCAAGGCGCGCGCCGCATCGCCGACCGTTCTCAGCACCTCGCTCGGAGCCCGAAGCGCGAACCGGACCTGCGCGGCCGGATCGCGCACACGGTGCCTCGCGCTGTAGGCGATCAGGTCGATGTCCGTGGGCTCCGGGTCGGGATGCCACACCTCGCCGTTCGTGGCCTCGGGTCGCTCCCCGAACATCAGGGACATCATGTCCGTCGCCGCTACCCCGTCCACCATGCAGTGGTGGACCTTCGAGAGCAGGGCCCAGCGGTCCTCGTCGAGCCCCTGGACCATCCAGATCTCCCAGAGCGGCTTCGAGCGATCGAGGTGCTGGGAGAAGACCCGGGCCGCCATCGCGCGCAGCTGTGTCTCGGTCCCGGGCGCCGGAACGGCGCTGTGGCGTAGGTGGTAGTCGATGTTGAAATGAGGGTCGTCGACCCAGACCGGCTCGCCCATGCCGAGGGGCACGAAGCGGACCTTCTGGCGATAGCGCGGGGTCAGATCCAGCTTGCTCTCCACCATCGCTCTGAGCTCCTCGAACGGCGGGGGCGGTCCCTCGAAGATGCTGACGCCGCCGATGTGCATCGGGGTCACGTCGTTCTCGACGTGGAGGAACATCGCATCCTGCGGGCTCATCGACTCGATGCCGCGACCTCCGTCTCCTCGAGGAGGCGTTCCAGCTCCCGGTAGACGTTCACATTCACCGCCATGCCGCAGTGGCTCCCCTCCACCGCAACGCATTTGGCGTAGGGATCCAGACACGCCCGCCAATCCACGATTCCATCGCTGCGGGAGTGGACAGCGAGGGTGGGCATCTCCGGGTCGAGGGGCTCGTCGAGGAGGGCCCGGAACTCCGAACAGCAGGCGCCGTCGCGACAGCTGGTCGAGAACATGCGCGGCGCGCCCAGGTCGCCGAAGCGGGCGAGGGATCGCACCGTGCGCAGCACCGCGGGTGAGACCGCCAGCGGATCCAGGACCGGCGCGCCCAGGGTGACCAGGGCTGCGATCGACTCGGGATGGCGCGCCGCCAGGGCGCGCGCCAGGGTCCCACCCCGGCTCTGCCCGATCACGATCGCCTGACCGTCGACCTCCGCCAGCTTTCCCTCGAGCCTGGTGAGCTCGCGCCCGGCGCAGTCGGCGTTGACCACGATGCCGCTGCGCCGCACCCGGTGTCCACGCCTGCGGAGCCACCCCGCCAACACAATCAGGGAGGCGTCCCCCGCCAGGAAGCCCGGGACCAGGAGGACCTCCCTCGGGTCGCTCGCTGCCTTGACTCGATGGAATCGACGATCCGCGAGCAGCCTGGCGAGCTCCAAGCCGTAACGCAACTCTCCCCGAGCCGGCGCTCCGACGCGCCAGGACTCCGTCGATGCCTCAGCCATCTCCTTCGGAAGGGTACGGTGCGGCGCCCCCAGGACCCGCTGAGCTCAGGCGTTTGGGTCCTCTTCCGCCGCGATGGTCAGCGAGCCCTGGCGCACATCTCGCAGGTGCCGCTCCTGGATCGGCAGCGCCCACTCGACCAACTCCTTGAGCTCGGCCTCGCCGGCCTTCTCGTTGAGCTTCCCGAGGATCTCCCAGTGGCCGACCTCTCCGGCCTCGGCCATGGTCAGGAACTCGAAGCCGTCGAGATCGTCGGAATCCGAGCCCAGGTAGGTCGTCATCATCTCGGCCGCCTCGTTCTTGGTCTCCTGCGCCTTCTCGAGGATCGCGGTCTTCTTGCCGTCTCGCTGGTCCGCCAGGTCGGTGCAGCGGCGCTCGGTCTCCTCGGCCTCCTCGCGCATCTTCTGTAGCTGGTTCACGAGATCCTCATCGCCGACCAGCCCCTCTACCTTCTGGGTCGCCTCCTGCGCCGCCTTCGCGAGGCCGGTCACCTCAGCCAACTTCTCTTCCAGTGTTGTCAGCTCTGCCATCCCATCCCTTTCAGTCAATTTGGTTGAGCTTCCTACTTACCCGCGAGTTGCCGGGGTATGCATGGGCGGACTAGGCTGGCCGCATGGCCGCTGCGCAGAGGCCACTCGAGCTGATCCAGGCACGGAGCCTGATCTCGTCGCTGTCCACCGCGGCCTTCCTGGTCGACGAGGCCGGCACGCTGCTCTTCTACAACGAGGCCGCCGGGCAGCTACTCGGGATGCGGTTCGAGGAGGCAGGTGAGATGCCGCCCGAGGACTGGGGCACCCGCTTTCGCCCCCGTGAGCCCGGGGGGCGCGACTTGGCGGTCGAAGAGCTGCCGCTGACGGTCGCGCTTCGCGATGGCGAACCCGGCCATGCTCGGATGGAGATCACGGGGGCAGGCGGGGAGGATCACCAGATCGCGGTCAGCGCGATCCCGATCCGCGGCCAGTCCGGGCAGCACGGAGCCTTCGCCATCTTCTGGCCCGCGTAGAAGTCTCAGCGCCGGTCGATCTTCGGCTGCCAAAAGGCGACCTCGCCCCCGTCCGGGGTCGAGACGATGCTGCGCCAGCCCTCGGGCCCCTCGCGCGGAGCGAGCAGAACCTCGCCGCCGAGTCCCTGGGCCCGCTCCGTGGTCGCGCTGACGTCGCGCACCTCGACGTAAGGGAGCCAGAGCGGCTGATCGGCGGCGCATTCGACGACGCCGCCCCCCACCCGGTCCCCCATCCCCAAAGCCAGATACGAGCCCTCCCCCGCGTGGATCCGCTGAGGCCGCCAGCCGAAGAGGTGCGCGTAGAAGTCCACCGCGCCGCGCAGATCGCCGGTATGGAGCTCGAGATGGACCACGGAATTGGATTTGGGCTGGCTCATCGCCTGCCATTTAGACCGACGGTGGCGCACAAATTCATCGCTGCCGATGAATTCCGGCGGCGCGCTCCGTCTAGTCTCCATAGAACCGATGACCCCGAGCCCGACAGAGTCGACGGTGCAGGAGAAGGAGCTCCTCGAGACCGCCAAAGAGGGCAGTGAGGACGCCTACCGGCGGCTGGTCGAGCCCCACCGCTCGGAGCTCCACGCCCACTGCTACCGGATGCTCGGCTCCGTGCAGGACGCCGAGGATGCGCTCCAGGAGGCACTGGTACGCGCCTGGCGGGGCCTGCCGAGGTTCGAGGGGCGCAGCTCACTTCGCTCCTGGCTCTACAGGATCGCCACCAACACCTCGCTGGACGCGATCGAGCGCCGGCCGAAGCGCGTGCTGCCGATCGACTACGGGCCACCCGCCGATCCGCATGGCGGCGTCGGCGAGCCGGTCGTGGAGTCGGTCTGGATTGAGCCCTATCCGGACGAGACGCTGGGGATCGAGGACGGATATGCCTCGCCCGACGCCCGCTACGAGCAGCGCGAGGCGGTCGAGCTCGCCTTCGTCGCGGCGCTTCAGCTCGTTCCCGCGAACCAGCGCGCCGTGCTGATCCTGCGCGAGGTGCTGGGCTTCTCCGCACAGGAGACGGCCGACACGCTCGACACCACCGTGGCCTCGGTGAACAGCGCGCTGCAGCGCGCCCGCGCCACGGTTGAGAAGAAGCTCCCCGACCAGAGCCAGCAGGAGACGCTGCATTCGCTGGGCGACGAGCGACTGCGGGAGATCGTCGAGCAGTATGCCGACGCCTGGGAGCGAAACGACGTCGACACGGTCGTCTCGATGCTGGCCGAGGACGCTGCCTTCACGATGCCTCCCATGGCCCGTTGGTTCCAGGGCCACGACGGCATCAGGGGCTTCCTCGAACGCTGGTCCATGCTCCCCGACTGGGGCTGGCGGTCGATCCCCACCACCGCCAACGGCCAGCCGGCGCTCGCCTTCTACAGCTGGGACGCGGAGCAGGGGGCGCACGTCCCCTTCGCGGTCAACGTGCTCACCTTCGAGGGCGAGAAGATCAAGGAGGTCGACGCCTTCATCGTGCGCGCCTCGATG
>DATDKQ010000094.1:0-6941 GCA_036519915.1 Solirubrobacterales bacterium
GAAGCCCACCTACGGCGCGGTGTCGCGCTACGGGATGATCGCCTTCGCCTCCTCGCTCGACCAGTGCGGCCCATTGACCCGCGACGTGACCGACGCGGCTCTGCTGCTCCAGGCGGTCGAGGGGAGAGATCACTGCGATTCGACCTCGATCGGCATCGACGGCGGCATCGTGCTGCCTCGCCGCGAAGACCTCAAAGGACTCAGCTTCGGAGTGCCGAAGGAGCTCGCCGGCGAGGCGGAGGGGATCGAATCCGGCGTCCGCGAGGTCTTCGTGCGGACCGTGGCCCTGATCGAGGAGCTCGGCGGCGAGGTCGCCGAGACCGAGCTCCCGCACGCCAGGCACGGCATCTCCGCCTACTACGTGCTCGCTCCGGCGGAGGCGTCGGCGAACCTGGCGCGATTCGACGGCGTGCGCTACGGCTTCCGCGCCGAGGGCTACACCGACCTGCTCGACATGTACAAGAAGACGCGGGCGCAGGGATTCGGCGCGGAGGTGAAGCGCCGCATCATGCTCGGCACCTACGCGCTCTCCTCCGGCTACTACGAGGCCTACTACGGCCGCGCCCAGCGGGTCCGCACCAAGATCGCCGAGGATTTCTCCAAGGCATTCGAGCGCTTCGACTTCGTCGTCGCCCCGACCTCGCCGACGGTTGCCTTCAAGCTCGGGGAACGCACGGACGATCCGCTGGCGATGTACCTGTCGGACTACTGCACCGTGCCGATGCCGCTGGCAGGGATCCCGGCGATCTCGATCCCCGCCGGCGTGGCGCAGCCCGACGGCGGCGGGCCGGATGATGCGAAGGCGCGCGACAGCGCGACCCGTTTGCCAGTCGGATTCCAGATCGCGGGCCCGGCCTTCAGCGACTCGGCGATGCTCGACGCGGCCCACGCCCTCGAGCGTGCGATCGGCTTCCACCGTGACGGGAACGGAGCGGCAGGATGAGACGCGCGCCGGCGCTCAGCGACGAGGAGTTCAGCGGGGCGGTCAGGGACGCACTGGACTCGTTGCCACCGGAAATCGCCTCGCAGCTCACCAACGTCGCGGTGATCGTCGAGGATCGGCACCCGAGCGGGCGGCTGCTAGGTCTGTTCGATCCGAGGGGCGGCCTGCCGCGGATCATCATCTACCGCGAGCACCACACCAGCCGCGAGAGCGTCAGGCAGACGGTGCTCCACGAGGTCGGCCACTACTTCGGCGCCGATGAGGCGACCGTCAGGGGGTGGGGCCTGTGATGGCAGATGATGAGAGGGCGGGCGCCGGTGCGACCGGCGAGATCTGGGGGCCCGTGATCGGACTCGAGATCCACGTCCAGCTCTCCACCAAGACGAAGATGTTCTGCGGCTGTGCCCCGTCCTTCGGCGACGAGCCAAATGTCCACACATGTCCGGTCTGTCTCGGGCATCCAGGCAGTCTGCCGACGATCAACGAGCAGGCGATCCGCTACGCCCTGATGATCGCGGTGGCGCTCGAGTGCGACGTCGCGCCCCGGTCGATCTTCCACCGCAAGAACTACTTCTATCCCGACCTGCCGAAGGGCTACCAGATCAGCCAGTACGACGAGCCCCTGGCAGTCAACGGCCGGCTGGGCGACGTTCGCATCCACCGAGCCCATCTCGAGGAGGACGCCGCGAAGATGATCCACGTGGGCGAATCGGGCCGGATCCATGGCTCAGGTGCCTCCCTCGTCGACTTCAACCGCGGCGGGACGCCCCTGGTCGAGATCGTCACCGAGCCCGACCTCCATTCCCCCCACGAGGCGCGCGAGTGGGCGCAGCTGCTGCGCACCACGATTCGCCAGCTCGGCGTCTCCGACGTGAACATGGAGGAGGGCTCGCTGCGGGTCGACGCCAACGTCTCGATCCGGCCGGCCGACTCGGACGAGCTGGGCACGAAGACCGAGCTCAAGAACATGAACAGCTTCCGCTTCCTCGAGAGAGGCATCGAGGCGGAGATTGCCCGCCAGCGCGGGCTGCTGGAGAGCGGGGAGGAGGTCGTCCAGGACACGCTCCACTTCCATCCCGAGGACGGCTCTCTGACGCCGCTGCGTTCCAAGGAGTACGCCCACGACTACCGCTACTTCCCGGAGCCTGACCTCGTGCCGGTCGTGCCGACCGACGAGATGCTGAGGGAGGCGCGAGAGTCGCTGCCCGAGCTGCCCGCGGCGCGGCGCGAGCGCTACCTGACCGAAATCGGACTTCCGGATGAGGCGGCGACCGCCCTCGCCTTCCACGCGGAGTTCGGCGACTACTTCGAGCGGGCCGTCGAGGCTGCTGACGGAGCACCGGCGAAGACGATCGCCAACTGGGTGACCGGCGAGCTGGTGGCGGCGCTCCGCCAGGCCGGGGCAGAGGACGATCCGCTCGCCTCCAAGGTCACGCCGGAGGCGGTGGCTGCGCTGGCCGGACTGGTCGAGAACCGGACGATCTCCCATGGGGCCGGCAAGCAGGTGCTGGCGAAGCTGGTCGCCGACGGAGGAGACCCGGCCGAGATCGTCGAGCAGGAGGGGCTCGCCCAGCTCTCCGACTCCTCGGAGCTCGACGAGGTCGTCGACCGGGCGATCGAGGCCGAGGCGGAGGCCGCCGAACAGGTGCGGCAGGGCAACGAGAAGGCGATCGGCCGGATCGTCGGAGCGGTGATGAAGGAGACGAGGGGGCGCGCCGACGGCGGCGCGGTCACCAAGCTGATCAAGGAGCGGCTGTAAGCGCGGCGGTTCTACCCTGATCCAGATGGCCGGCGCTCCCTACTTGATCGTCGCCCTGCTCTTCGGCCTCACCACCGGCATCGTTGGCCGGCGCAAGGGCAGCTCCTTCTTCCTCTGGTTCCTGGTCGGGACGGTCCTGCCGCTGCTGGGCCTGATCGCGGCGGTCCTCTATCGCTCCGAGCACGACGAGCCCGAGCGGCGCTGCCCGACCTGCAACAAGGTCCTCAAGCTCCACGTCCAGGTTTGCCCGCGGTGTGGCACCGACCTCTACCTGCCGGACCCCTCAGAGGTTCGTCCTGGTCCGGCGCACCGGACGTGACGTTTGCAAGGGGTGTGTGGCGACCTACCCGTGAAATAGACCGATAAGGCGCCGCGCACTAGCGCAGCCAGGTGCGGACGATCGCGTTCGCGAAGCCGATGCTGTAGCGGGTCACCGCCGGCTTCTTCGAGTGGCCGTACGCGCGCTTGGCGACGGTCACCGGCACCTCCTTCGCCGGGATGCCGCGCTTGATCGCCTCGATCAGGAACTCCGAGGTGTGGAACTGCTCCTGGCGCAGCACCAGCTGGGGCAGAACCGTGGTGCGGACCGCGCGGTAGCCGTTCGAGCAATCCGAGACCTTGGTCCGCGTGATAAAGGAGACCATCTTGTTGAAGAAGACGATTCCCAGCTCGCGAGAGCGGGAGTTCGGGTCGGCCTCGCCCAGCACCCGCGAGCCGTGGGCGACGTCCACCTCGTCGTCGAGCACGGGCTTCACCAGCCTCTCCATCTCGCTTGGCAGGTGCTGGCCGTCGGCGTCGAGCGTCACCACCACGAGCGCGCCCGATTCCGCCATCAGCCGGTAGCCCGTCCGCAAGGCGGCGCCGCCGCCGCGATTGATCACGTGGCGGGCGACGATTGCACCCTCCTTCGCCGCGGCCTCGCTGGTGTCGTCGCGTGAGCCGTCGTCGACGACCAGCACGGCCGTCTTCTCGCCGCAGACCTCGTCGGGGATCTGCCGCACGACGTCGCCGACGCTTTCGGCCTCGTCGTAGGCGGGAATGACAACAGCGACCTTGTCGCGGAAGCGCTGCGGCAGCTTGGCCTCACGGAATTCCTCCCAGGCGAGGCCCTCGAGCAGAGCCGAGAGCTGTTGGTTCATCCGCGCGCTCTCGGTCAGCGCACGCAGGACGAGCAGGAAGAGGATCACAATTGCGAATACCGCGAGGCCCAGGATCCGCCCGCCGTTGCCGCGCTCAAAGGCGAACGCCGAGAGCAGTGCGTTGAGCAGCTCGGTCCCGGAGACGATCGCGAGCGCGATCCCGCCGAAGATCGCCAGCAGAACGGCCCCGTTCGACATCGAGCGCCGCCGCCAGATTGCGAACGCAATCAGCAGCACCCCGAAGACGAGGCCGAACGCGCGGAGCGCGGTCAGCTCTTCTGGGAAGACCGAGGCGATCACCGGGACGGTCAAGGCGGCGGCCAGAATAGCCCTGCTCAAATGCACCGGTGGGCACGACGATGCGCCCCGCTGGGCGGTACCCTGCCGCGTTCACCATGCGCGTCCTGATCCTCGGGGGCGACGGCTATCTCGGCTGGCCGACCGCGATGCGGTTCTCGGCCGGTGGGCATGAGGTCTCCGTCGTCGACAACTTCTCGCGCCGGCGCTGGCACGAGCGGCACGGAACCGAATCCCTGACGCCGATCCGGTCTCTCGATCGGCGGATCGCAGCCTGGGAGGAGGTCTCGGGCAATCAGATCCGTTCGTACGTCGGCTCGATCGAGGACCCGGCCTTCCTGGAGCAGGTCGTTGTGGAGACCAAGCCGGAGGCCGTGATCCACTACGGGGAGCAGCCCTCGGCGCCCTTCTCGATGGCCAGCCGCGAGCAGGCCGTCGAGACCCAGTACACGAACGTGATCGGCACGCTCAACCTGCTCTTCTTCCTTCGCGATCACGCGCCCGACTGCCATCTGGTCAAGCTCGGCACGATGGGCGAGTACGGCACGCCCAACATCGACATCGAGGAGGGGTTCATCGAGATCGAGCACAAGGGCCGCAGGGACACGGTGCCCTTCCCGAAGATGCCCGGCTCGCTGTACCACCTCTCGAAGGTCCACGACTCGCACAACATCCAGTTCGCGTGCCGGATCTGGGGGCTGCGCTCGACCGACCTCAACCAGGGGGTCGTCTACGGCATCGAGACCGACGAGACCGCACGCGACGAGGGACTCTGCACCCGTTTCGACTATGACGAGTGGTTCGGGACCGTCCTCAATCGCTTCTGCGTGCAGGCCGTGATCGGCCACCCGCTCACCATCTACGGCAAGGGTGGCCAGACCCGCGGCTTTCTCAACATCCGCGACACGCTCCAGTGCGTCGAACTGGCGGTCAACAACCCGCCCGACGCCGGCCAGTACCGCGTCTTCAACCAGTTCACGGAGTCCTTCAAGGTCGGCGAGCTCGCCGACCTCGTGCAGCGGGCCGGGGCGGAGATTGGGCTCGAGGTCGAGATCGACCACCTCGAAAACCCGCGCGTCGAGCTCGAGGAGCACTACTACAACCCCGTCCACACGAAGCTGCTCGACATGGGTCTGCAGCCGAGCTACCTTGGCGACGAGCTGGTCCGCTCGATGCTGAAGACGATCGATCGCCACCGCGACCGCGTGATCGACTCGGCGATCGACCCCCGGACACAGTGGCGGCCCTCCCAGGAGCCCGCCGCCGCTCGCTAGGGACCGGGCCGCTCCGACGGGGACAGGAACGATTCGCGCCCGCCAAGAGCGCTTGGCTACCATCGCCTGACCATGCGCGCTGCTGACGCTCTGATGGAGGCCCTCAAGGCCGAGGGCACGCGACATATCTTCGGCATCCCCGGCGGAGCGAACCTGCCCATCTACGACGCGGTCCACGACGCCGAGATCACCCACATCCAGGCGCGCCACGAACAGGGCGCCGGTCACATGGCTGAGGGCTACGCGAAAGCCTCCGGCCGGGTGGGTGTCGCGTTCGCCACCTCGGGGCCAGGGGCCACCAACCTGGTCACGCCGATCGCCGACGCCATCATGGACTCGGTCCCGACCGTCTTCGTCACCGGCCAGGTACGCACCGAGCTGATCGGCACCGATGGCTTCCAGGAGGCCGACGTCAACGGCATCACGATGCCGGTGGTCAAGCACAGCCTCATGGTGCAGGACCCGCGGAAGATCCCGGAGTACGTCCACGCCGCCTTCCACATCGCCTCGACCGGCCGGCCGGGCCCGGTCCTGGTCGACATCCCACAGGACCTCTCCCGCGCCGACATCGAGTACGAGCCGATGACCGAGACACCGAACCTGCCGGGCTACAAGCCCTCCACCGAGGGGAACATCAAGCAGATTCGGATCGCGGCGAAGGCGCTCGCCAACTCACAGCGCCCGGTGATCTACGCGGGCGGGGGCGTGATCAACGCCAATGCCTCGGAAGAGCTCCGCGAGCTCTGCCTGGCCGACAACTTCCCCGTCACCTGCACCGTGATGGGCCTAGGCGGCTTCCCGGCGCCGCACGAGCAGTGGCTCGGGATGCTCGGCATGCACGGGACCCGCGCCGCCAACTACTCGATGGACAACGCCGACCTGATCGTCGCCATCGGTGCCCGCTTCGATGACCGGATCACCGGCAAGCTCTCCGAGTTCGCGCCGCGGGCGAAGTTCGTCCACATCGACATCGATCCCGCCGAGATCTCGAAGAACGTCCCAGCCCACATCCCGATCGTGGGCGACGCCAAGGAGGTCCTCCCAAAGCTGACCAAGGAGTACCGGGCGGTGAAGCCGGAGCGCAGTCGCCTCGATCCCTGGTGGGACCAGATCCACGCTTGGCAAGAGGAATATCCGCTCACCTACGAGGACTCCGAAGACTCCGAGATCAAGCCCCAGCGCATGATCCAGGCGATGTACGCGGCGACGGAGGGCGACGCGATCATCACCTCCGACGTCGGCCAGCACCAGATGTGGTGCGCGCAGTACTACGACTTCGACAAGCCGCGGCGCTGGATCAACTCGGGCGGCCTCGGGACGATGGGCTTCGGCCTGCCCTCGGCGATCGGCGCCAAGGTCGCCTGCCCCGACGAGACGGTGGTCTGCCTCGCCGGCGACGGCAGCCTGATCATGACCTGCCAGGAGTTCGCCACCGCCGTGCGGCACGACATCCCGGTCAAGGTCTTCCTGATGAACAACGGCTACTTCGGCATGGTCCGCCAGTGGCAGGAGCTCTTCTGGGACGGCCG
>DATDKQ010000095.1:0-2027 GCA_036519915.1 Solirubrobacterales bacterium
GTGAGGCTTCTCTGGAGGCTCAATCCCCGGCTGAGGACTTGGGCATCAAGTCCTGCGCCTGATTAGCCCCAGGGCATCTGCTCGTAGCCGCTGTCGACCGGGACGCCGATGAGCAAGGCGCGGACGTTCGCGTCGGAGTCATTGCGAATCGTGCGCTTCACCGCCGGCGCGTAGCGGCAGTAGGTGCCCGCGGGCGCATCGAGCTCCTCGCCGTCGGCAACGATCGTCCCCTGGCCGTCGAGGATGATGAAGACCTCCTCCTGGTTGTCCCCGCTGTGGTCGTGCTCGGGGATCTGCCCGCCCGGTTCGATGTCGACGACGTTGAAGCCGAAGGACTCGGCGCCCAGGGTCTTGCGCGCCAGGTGCCAGGTCGCTCCTCCGCTCCCCTCCATCTCCTCGAACTCATCGACGCTCTTGATCGTGTAGCCCTCGGCCATCTCTCTCCTCCTCGCGTTCCCCTTGTCTCGCCGGGCGCCCCGAACATATCCTGTCCACCCGTGGGAGACGACTCGGCGCAGAATCTCGAAGAGGCGATCGGTCGTTACAACGAGGCGTGGAACGACCATGACCTCGACGCGATCATGTCGATGCACGCGCCCGACATGGTCTTCGAGAATCACACCGCGGGCGAGTCGGCTCAGGGCGATCAGGTCCGCGAGCACATCGGCGCGATCTTCGAGACCTGGCCCGACATCCACTTCGAGACCCGCCGTCTCTACGTGCGCGACGGCGTCGTGACACAGGAGTGGACCGCCACGGCCACCCACTCCAACACCATGCGCCGCGGAGACCTCGTCGCCGAGCCGACCGGCAAGAAGATCGAGTGGCGGGGGATCGACGTGATCCCCTACGAGGACGGCCAGGTGAAGCGCAAGGACGTGTACTCGGACTCGGTCTCGATCCTGCGCCAGGTCGGTTTGCTCGAATAGGCCGTAACCCTCACGCGCCCTCCGTCGCTTTCTCGGGTGGAGAGACCCAAAACAGCCACGGAGGTGATCGGTACGTGAAGGTGAGAACGCGCAAGCTGGCGGTGTTCGCGACATGCCTCGGTATCGCCGGGGCGTTCCCGGTGATGAGCTCCGCCGACAAGGGCGGCGTTCCGCACAACAGCAAGCCGTGTCCGGCCAAGGCGAAGAAGCATCCCAAGAAGCCGGCGCCCAATGACAAGGGCAAGAAGTGCGGCTTCGAGACAGGCACGACAACGACCACCAGCACCAGCTGAGCAGGACTCTTGCTTCGGGCGGGGCGGTCCCGCTACGTACCCCCTAGTCTGTGGGGCCGTCCCCGTCCGAATCAGCGCCGATACAGCGCCCAGCCGGCGATTGCGGCGGCGCAAAGGACCAGGATGCCGGCAGAGAGCAGACCGGCATTGCTTCGCTCAGGGTCCCCGATGATCGAATCCCGCGCCCGCGCCGACAGGATCGAGCCGGCGGAAGCGAAGGACATCACCGAACCTGCCGAACCGGCGGAGGCGACGGAGAAAGCCGAGCCAGCCGACCCGATCGAGCCGATCGATGCGAACGAGCCGACTGATCCGATCGACAACGCCGAGCCCTTGGACGCGATCGACAGAAACGAGTCCTCCGACCAGAGCGAGAGGGAGCTTTGATGCGAGGGTGCTCCGAGCGAAACGAGGAGCAACCCGTTTGATGAGGCCGTCACAGCTCCGGCACGTCCGCACCGGTCGGCGAGAACGGCACCCGGCGCACCTCGGCCCAGTCCCCCACCCTCTGCGTGAGCTTCTTCATCACCTCGCCGGTGCTCTGCCAGAACGTCCAGACGAGCACCGCCGGGCCGGCGCCCGAGATCGTCGCCCCGAGCGCGCCCATCCGCGGCGCCTCGCGGACGACCTCCATCGAGCGCGGATAGAGGTGCGCCCGATGCGGCTGGTGCAGGCGGTCCGCCAGGCCGCGGCCGATCAGCGTGAGGTCCGAGCGCTGGATGCCCAGCACCAGCTCGGAGGCGGCGGAGATGTTCGCGACGGCGTCGGCCAGCGGGACCTGTTCGGGGATCGCCTTGCGCGCCTC
>DATDKQ010000096.1:0-4293 GCA_036519915.1 Solirubrobacterales bacterium
AGCTCCCGCAGCAGCTCGACCGGGTCCTGCAGGTTCATCGAGACGGTCGCCCGCCCCCGCGAGAACCGCTTCACATGGACCTCGGACGCGCCCCGGATTCCCGCCGCCGCATCCTCGAACCCGGTCAGCTGCGCGAAGTCATTGAGCGGCCCGATCTCCACCTCGACCCGGCCCGCGTACATCCCGTCGCCCGCTTCGGCGGACGCCTCGATCGCGCGCGCCTCCTCCGCCTCCAACCCCAGGCGCGCCCGCGCAACCTCGGCCAGCTCCGAGACCCGCGCGCCCAGCTCGTCGCGCAAACTCGTCAGCTCCGTCACCCGGTCGGCCATCTGCACGGCGTCCTCGAGCGCGCGCATCCGGATCCGGGTCGCCTGCCGCCGCGCCTGCCCGTAGATCTCTTCGATCCCCTTGCTGACGGCCGCGGCGACCGGCTTCCTCAGCGCCTCCTGCAGCTTCCTCTCGCGCTCGACCACCCGCTCGGCGAGCCGTTGAGCCTCCCGCTCGAGCCGGGCCAGTCGCGCATCGCGCGCATCGATCGCAGCATCGACCTCCTCCGGGTCGTAGCCACGCAAGGCGCGTCGGAAACGCTCCTTAGGCACGGGGGTGAGACTACGTTCGCCGTCGGACGGCTTCCGCGCAAATACCGAAATTCGGTCTGGAACGGCCTCTCGGCGGCTAGGCGGCGCCGCGCTCGCCCGCGAGGCCCAACTCGAGCCTCTCGGCCTCGCCCCAGAGCACCTCCAGCCGGTACCGCTCCCGCAGCTCCGGCGTGAAGATGTGCAGCACGGCGTCCAGGTAGTCCATCAGCACCCACTCGGCCTCCCGCTCCCCCTCCACCCGCGCGGGCAGCCACCCGTCCCTCTTCAGCTGGTGATAGATCTCATCGTGGATCGCCTTCGCCTGCCGCTCGTTCCGGGCCGTGCAGATCACCAGGTAGTCCGTGTAGGAGACGAGCGCCCGCACGTCGAGCGCGACCAGCTCCGTCGCCTTCTTGTCGTCCGCGATCGCCGCCAGTCTGCGCGCCAGCTCGTCCGGCCGCATCTCCTTCCCCCGGCTCACCGGTACAGCCCCCGCTCCTCCATCAGCCCGATCACCGCGTCCGGCACGAGGTGCCGCAGCGGCTTTCCCTGACGAGCCCGCTGCCTGACTGTGGTCGAGGACGCTCCGCAAAGTGGCATCTCGATTATCTCCGCCCGATCGGCGGCACCGAGCCGCTCCAGCGCGGACTGCACCGCACCGATCCCCACACCCGGCCGCGGCACCACCCCCAACCTGGCCAACTCGACCACCCGTCCCGGCTCCTTCCAGCTGCCCAGGCCCGCGGCCATGTCGGCCCCGAGCAGGAAAAAGAGCTCCCGCCCCGGCTCCTGATCGGACAGCAGCTCGAGGGTCCGGTAGCTGTAGGACACCTCATCCCGCGCCACCTCGAGATCCGACGCCTCCACCCCCTCCTCGTCCTCCGCCGCCAGGCGAGCCATCTCGAAGCGGACCTCCGCACCCGGATCGTCCTCGATCTCCTTGTGCGGCGCCCGTCCGGTGACCATCAGCAGCACCTCGTCCAGCCCGAGCTGCCAGCGCGCCTCCTGTGCGAGGAGCAGATGACCGACGTGGGGCGGATTGAAGGCCCCGCCCAGGACCCCGATCCGAGAAACAGCCCTACTCCCTGACCTGCCCGCTGCCGTGAACGACGTACTTGGTCGTGGTCAGCTCGCGCAGACCGATCGGGCCCCGTGCGTGCAGCTTCTGCGTCGAGTTCCCGATCTCCGCACCCATCCCGAACTCGTAGCCATCGGTGAATCGCGTGGACGCATTCACGTACACCGCGGCCGAATCCACAGCATCCGTGAACTCGTCCCCCACCTCCTGCGAGGTGGTCAGGATCGCATCCGAATGTCCGGTGCCATGTCCGTTCACGTGCTGAATCGCCTCGCCCAGCGAATCCACGACGCCCACCGCCATCTTCAGGCCGTGGTACTCCGTGTCCCAGTCCACCTCCGTGGCCTCACCGACCGGCACCGGGCCGGCCACCTCACGCGTCCGCTCGTCGCCGACCAGCTCCACCCCGGCATCGCTCAGCTTCGCGAGCAGGCTCGGCAGCAGATCCGCCGCAACGTCCCTGTGGACCAGCAGCGTCTCCGCCGCGTTGCAGACGCCCGGCCGCTGCACCTTTGCGTTGTAGGCCACCCGCTTCGCCATCTCGAGATCCGCGTCCTGGTGCACGTACACATGGCAGTTGCCCGCCGCGGCGTACATAACCGGCACCTTCGCCACCTTCTTCAAAGCCTCCTTCAGCCCCTCTCCCCCGCGCGGAATGATCAGATCGACCAGCCCCTCCTGCGTGGCCAGCTCCTCGAGCTGCTCATGCCCACCGCCGGAGAGCAGCGATACCGATGCAGCCGGCAACTCAGCCGCGGCCAGCGCCTCCGCGATCAGCCCGGCCAGGAAAGCGTTCGAGCTCTCCGCGCTGCTCGAGCCCCGCAGCACCGCCGCGTTGCCGCTCTTCAGGCAGAGCGCCGCGGCATCGATCGTCACGTTCGGCCGCGCCTCATACACCACCGCGACCACGCCGATCGGCACCCGCTTCTTCGCAACCTCGAGCCCGTTTTCCAGCGTCCAGCCCTCCACGAGCTCGCCGACCGGGTCATCCAGGTCCGCGATCTCCCGCACGCCCTTCGCCATCTCGCCGATCCGCCCCTCGGTCAGGGTGAGCCGGTCGAGCAGAGCCTCGTTCAGCCCCTGCTCCCGACCCGCCTCGACGTCCGCGCGGTTGGCCTCGAGCAACGGCTCGACGCCGGCGTCGATCCGGTCCGCCAGGTCGCGCAGACAGGCGTCCTTCTGCTCCCTGCTCGCACGAGCGAGCAGGTGCGAACCATCCTTCGCCTCACGGCATGTCTGCTCTACGGTCTTGGCTGCTGTCGCCACGTGGTAAGGGTAACTACGGCGTCACACTGGAGCTGATGGCAGGGACCCAGACGCAGACACGCGAGTCGACCTCGGCTCGATCCGGAGGCAGGGTCGAATCGGGATTCGAGCCGCTCGCCGAGGAGTTCAGACGACTGATGGGGCGCGGGCCACGCGGCGGCGCCCTCGTGCTGCGCCTCGGCGATCGCGTCCTTGCCGATCTGCGGATCGGCTGGGAAGACCATGCCCGCACGCGCCCCTGGCGCCCCGAGACCCAGGCACTCGGGTTCTCCTCAACCAAGGGCCTCGCCTCGATGGTCCTCCACCGGCTCGCCGACCGCGACCTGATCGACTACGACCTGCCGGTCGCCAACTACTGGCCCGAGTTCGCCGCGGCCGGCAAGGAGCAGATCACCGTCCGCGAGCTGCTCAGTCACCGAGCGGGCCTCTACGACGTCCAGGCCGTGGCGCACAACGCCGATGAGCTCCTCGACCACATCGGCATGGAGCACCGCCTCGCCGCCGCGACCCCGCAGGGACCTTCCGGCCGCCCCGCCTACCACGCGATCACCTTCGGCTGGCTCGCCTCCGGACTGGCGCGAGCCGTCACCGGAAAGGGAATGCGCGAGCTCGTCCGCTCCGAGCTCGCCGAGCCTCTCGGCACCTCAGGCCTCGAGATCGGCACGGGCGGCGGACCCACGAAGCCCGCCGAGATGGTCGGCCGCTCCCTCCGGATCTACACGGCTTTCGGCATCGCAGCCACGCCCCTCCTCGGCTGGCTGCCGGTCACCCGGGCCGGCTTCCGTGCCCTGCACGCCCCGGGCTTCGAACAGCTCTGCCGAGGACCCGATCCCCTCGTCTGGCGCACCGAGATGCCCGCAGTGAATGGCGCGCTCAGCGCGGACGCACTCTCTCGCCTCTACATCCCCCTGGCCAACGGCGGACTCGGCCCAGGCGGCGAACCCTTCCTCTCACCGGAGACGATCGAGCGCCTTTGCAGGGTCCAGACCCGCGGCGTCGACCGGGTCCTGGGAATCCGCATGCGCTGGCGGCTCGGCTTCCACCACGCGTTCGCCCTGGGCAGACCGGGGCCCCGCGCCCTCGGCCACTATGGATTCGGAGGCAGCGGCGGCTGGGGCGACCCCGACACCGGCGTCTCGTTCGGCTTCGTGAGCAGCCACATCGGCAATTTCACGACCGCCATCGGCGATCTGGGCATCCTCCGCCTGACAGCAGTGGCGCGCGCCTGTGCGGTGCGCGCCCTGTAATCCAAACTCTCCTACGTCAGCTCTGAATGGACTTGACCTCGAGGAACTCCTCGAGGCCGAACTTGCCGTATTCGCGTCCGCGGCCTGACTGCTTGTAGCCGCCGAAGGGCGCCAATGGATTGAA
>DATDKQ010000097.1:0-4279 GCA_036519915.1 Solirubrobacterales bacterium
GCGCGGCACACCTACGCGTCCCTGATGATCGCGGCAGGCGTGAACGCCAAGGCCCTTTGCGAGTTCATGGGCCATAGCTCGATTCAAGTGACGCTCGACCTCTACGGCCACCTGATGCCAGGTGCCGAGAGCGAAGCAGCAAGCCGACTCGACGCGCTCCTAGCGAATGCAGAGAGTCAAGCCCGTGGGGGTGCGTACCAAATGAGTACCACGCACCAACCCTCTCAGGCGGCTTCTAGCGTTTCCGAGCAGTTTTCGGAGAGCCAGCCCGAGCAGAGCCAAACTGACCCGTTTGCGGGGGATTTGGCTCGATAAGCGGAGGGGGTGGGATTCGAACCCACGAGGGACCCGAAGGCCCCTAACGGTTTTCGAGACCGCCCCGTTCAACCGCTCCGGCACCCCTCCGGGGGCCTAGAGGCTAGCGACGGAGCCGGGCCATGCCCTTACGGGGAGCCGACCCCCAGGGTGTTGCCATCGGGGTCCTTGAACCAAGCGATCCGGTCGGCGCCGAAGTGCGCGATTCCGCTCTCGTCGGTCTTGATCTGGTCCGTGTCGTACTGCTCGAACTGGATGCCCTTTGAGGAGAGCTCGGCGACGGTCCCCTCGACGTCGTCGGTCGACCAAGCGGCCAGCGTCGCGGCTGATTCGCCCGCATGCTCTGACGGATAGATGTGGATCAGCGTCTCACCCGCGCATCGATAGGTGACGCCGCCGTCATCCCCCTCCGGCCCACCGGCGAGGCCGAGTTTGCCCTCGTAGAACTCCCTCGCCCTGGCCATGTCGCTGACGGCGATGATCGCCTCCACCTTGCAGCTCACCAATCCCATCTCGTTCTCCTCTCTAGGCGCCGGCGGGCAGCTTGCCCTCGAGCACGTAGCGAAGCACCTCCACGACCTGCTCCGGCGTCTCGGCCGTCGCCATAGCGGCGCGGTCGATCTCCTTCAGCGCGTGCGTCGTGTCGGGGTCGTGAAGAGTGACGATCGGCTTGCCGAGTGCCGCCGCAAAGCCCGCGTCGAAGGCCGCGTTCCACTGCTTGTACTTGTCGCCAAAGCGAACGACCACCAGGTCGGCCTGGCGGATCAAAGTCTGGGTGCGAATCGCGTTGACGCCCGCGCCTTTGTGGTCCTTCCAGAAGCCCTCGGACTCCTGGCCGAGGATCGCCACGCCGACGTCATCCGAGGCGGCGTGGTCCGTGACGGGCGAGCTGAAACTGACGTCGAGCCCCGCCTGCTCGGCGCCGGACGCAATCCGTTCGCGCCAATCGGAGTGAATCTCACCAGCCAAATAGACCTGCCACGCCATGGGCGGAGTTATACGCCAGGACCCCCCTCCGCCGAACGTCCCGGAGTGCTCGGTGGGAAGGGGGTTCCGGGACGTTCACCGGGGACCCCTTTGCCGAACGTCCCGGACTGCTCGCTGAGAAGGGGGTTCCGGGACGTTCGGGGCGAGGGTGAGTAGCCGATAGGGCTGTTCGTAGACGTCCTCCGATGGGATTCTGAGCACGGTCCATCCCGCCTGCTCCCATGCACGCTGCTTGCGAAGGTCCTCGCCCACGTCGAGGTGGAAGGGCCCGCCATCCACTTCGACGATCAGCTTCGCCTGCGGCCAACTCAAATCCGCCTCTTCGCCGGCGATCCGAACGTTGAGTTGCGGCAACGGGCGCCCGGCGTCGCGCAGGAGCTCCAGCGCCCGCACCTCTGCTCCACTTCGGGCACGCTCCAGTGGCAGGCCGGCATACCGAGAGATCGTGGTGGCCAGCCGACGAACGCCACGGCGGCCGCGGTAGCGGCCGAGACTGTCTCCGAGCAGCGGGAGAGTGGTCAGACCCAGACGAACGGTCTCACGCACGGTCCGGGCCAAGGCTCGATCACCAACCACCCGGGCGAGATCGAGCAGAGTCCGCGGCACGATCGTGATCCGGATTCCGCGGAGCGTCGTGCCGTCCCCGTCGAGGGTCGTACTGCGAAATGCACGGACGCCGCCGTGGAGCCGGGGTCCGCCGCTCCCAGCGCGGGTGACCGTTTGAGGCCCGACTTGCTCCGACATGAGACCCCATGCCGCTGCCGCACTCTGATGGCTCAGAACGCTGCCCGGTGCAGCCAAAGTCGCGGCCATCCATCGGCCCCAACTGTCGTGCTCGAAGGGCGCGCCGATCGCGAACACCCCCTCCTCGACGAGTGTTAGACGACCGGTCACGGTCCAGCGCGTGATCGCGGCGTCGCTCAGGCCGATCTCGAGGAGCTGCTGCCTCGAAACGCGATTGAACTGCCGACCCGCAAGCTCCGCTACCCGAGCGTCCCACATACCCCCGCTGAGCGAGCGATCCAGGACGTTCGCCCCCGGTGGACTGCTCGAACGTCCCTGGTACCCCCTCTGGGCGAGCACTCCGGGACGTTCGCGCGGGTGGGATGAGCGGAGAGGGTGGGATTCGAACCCACGAGGCGGTTTAACCCGCCCACTCGCTTTCCAAGCGAGCTCCTTAAGCCACTCGGACACCTCTCCAGGGGCAACGGGAAAGGGTAATGCGAGAGAGTGAGAGGGCCGCACGCGGTCTCCCGCGCGCGGCCCCCATGGAGCTGCGGATGCTGACTCGCCCTATGAGGCGGCCGGCTGTGCCGGCGCAGGGCCGCTCGCACTCATCGCGAGCATGATGCTGGCGACGATGATCCAGAGGGCGGCGCCAATCGCTCCGAAGAATCCGATCGGGCCGGCAAGCCCGATGACTCCGAAGACGATTGCGGCCCACCCCATCCACTTCGGCAGGGCTCCGCTCTTCAGCACCGCGAGTCCGACCGACCAGTTGAAGACGAGCACGCCGAGCAGGAACGGCAGGAAATCGTTGTCCCAGATCGCCTGGATCGTCTGGATCTCGGGCGCCGGGACGTCGTTGACCGCCTCAGCGGCCGCGAACATCAGCATGCCGTCGATCGCCGCGCCGGTGGCCACGATCGCCACCCCGATAAGTGGCAGAACCGAGAGCATCAGCCCTGCTCCGGGTTCCAAGACCTTGCGCAGGTACGCCCCGAAGAAGATCAGGAACGCCCCGGCCACGACGCTGATGAATGCCCCGATCTCGGCGGCGTCCTTGTTGTCGCTGTACCACTGGGCGACCGCCGCGGGCCCATCATCCGCGCTCTTCGGCTCACCCGTGACGATGATGCTGACGATCAGCAACACGATGAACCCGAGACCCGCAACCAACGGCACCCATGCCTTGTCGCTTCTCTCCATGCGCGTTCCTCCTCTATTGGACGCCTCCCCCAAAGCGTTCTGACGGGGATTCGTGCCACGGTTGGTGGCAGCGGGGGCGAGTATCCCAACGTGGTCGGTCGTGACCAATGGCCGATGAGCGGCTTACTTGACGCTGCAATAGGGTTCCCGCGCGATGCCACAGGTGCCGACCGTGACTGGGATGGTCGAGGCTGATCAGCTCGGCACGACCCTGATTCACGAGCACCTGCGCAACGTCGACGAGGCGGTCCGCAACCAGTGGCCGCACGCGGGCGCCGTCAAGGAGGACGAGCCCCACGAGGTCCCGCCCGAGCAGGTCTTCGAGATCGCCGTGCGGGAGGCGAGGGCGGCAGTGGACCTCGGCGTCAAGACGATCGGCGAGCCCACAGCGATGTTCCTCGGCCGCGACGTGGAGTTCATGCGGCGGGTCTCGGAGGAGAGCGGCCTCCAGGTGATCCCCTGCACCGGGATCTACACCTACGACTACCTGCCGCAGTTCTTCATGAACCGGGATCCGGACCAGATCGCCGAGCTTTTCGTGCACGACATCGAGGAGGGCATCCAGGGGACGGACATCAAGGCAGCCTTCATCAAGTGCGCCGCCGACGAGCCCGGGGTGAACGAGAACATCGAGAAGGTCCATCGCGCCGCCGCCCGCGCCAGCGTCCGCACCGGCGCGCCGATCATGGCCCACTCACGACCGGCCAGCAACACCGGTCCGCGCCAGGTCGAGATCTTCCTCGAGGAGGGCGTCGACCCGGCCAAGATCCAGATCGCCCACACCGGCGACAGCGACGACCTGGACTACATCGAGGGCCTGCTCGAAACCGGTGTCTGGATCGGGCTCGACCGCTACGGCCTCGACATCTTCCTGCCCTACGAGAAGCGCCAGGAGACGGCCAAGGCGCTGCTCGAGCGGGGCTACGCCGACCGGATCTTCCTCTCGGCCGACTCGGTGGCGACCACTGACTGGTTCCCCGTGAACGTGATCGACGCCCTGATCGCCGCCGGCGCGGCGCACGACTGGACCATCCGCATGGTCCCCGAG
>DATDKQ010000098.1:0-6738 GCA_036519915.1 Solirubrobacterales bacterium
CTCCGCCCTCGCCCGGATGGACCGCAAGCTGATCGCCCTCAACTTGGTCTACCTGGCGTTCATCGCCTTCCTGCCCTTTCCCACCGCGCTGCTCGGCGAGTACTTCGAGAACCCTCTATCCATCACGATCTACGCGGTCAATGTGGCGATCGTCAGTGGCATGGAGGTCGTGCTGTTCAGTCACGCCCAGAACCACGACCTGCTGGAGCGAAAGCTGCCGCGCGACGTCTACCGCTACGGCGTGTTGATGTCGCTCTCTCCCGTCTTCTTCTTCCTGCTCTCGATCCCGGTCGCATTCATCTCGACCACGCTGGCCGCCTGCATGTGGTTCCTGGGCATTCCGTTCGCGGCCATAGCCGAGCGCTGGAAGCCAAAGGGTGCCGACGAGTTGCTGCTCGGCTAGTCCAGGACGACGCGGTTTCGCCCGGCCGCCTTTGCGGCGTAGAGCAGCGTGTCGGTGCGCGCGGTGAGCTGTTCTGCGCTCTCCTCACCGTTCCACTGGCAGACGCCGGCCGAGCAGGTCTGGTCCTCGGGCAGCGCCGCGCGCAGGCGGTCGAGCATCTCCTGGGCGTGCTCGAGGTTGGTCCCGGGGAGCGCGACGGCGAATTCGTCGCCCCCGTAGCGGGCCAGGATGTCCCCGGTGCGCAGGCTCTGGCTCCAGGTGCTGGAGATCTGCTTGAGGAAGCGGTCGCCGGCCTGGTGCCCGTGCGTGTCGTTGTATTCCTTGAAGCGGTCCAGGTCCAGGATCGCGACGCAGAGCGCCGTCCCGCTGCGATCGGCCCGGGCGAGCTCGCGGCCGAGCTCCTCGTCCCAGGCTCGCCGGTTGAGCAGCCCAGTCAGGTCGTCCGTGCGGGCCGCGATCTCGAGGCGGCCGAGCAGCTCGCCCCGGTCGATCGCGATCGCCGCTTCGAGCGCCAGCAGACCAATGGCGCGCCGCGTCTCGGAGCTCACCTGTTCCAAGCCGTCGCGCCAGTAGACGGCCAGGACGCCGACCGCGGCGCCCTCGTCCTTCAGCACCGGCTCCCAGAGTGCGGCGCTCGCCTCGAAGGTCGGGGCGAGCTCCTGAGCGGAGTGGGTCTCGCGCAGTGACTCGAAGCGGTCCTCGGCCGAGGTGAAGACCTGGATCGCGCCCGAGGCGTGAGTCACGAACGGCAGATGCAGGCCCTCGACTTCGGCGCCGGCTGCGGCGTCGGCCTGCAGGGCATCACCCGAGATCGTCGGCCGCCAGAGCACGGCCGCGGAGGCCCCGGCAGTCCGCACCGCGGCCGAGCAGATCGCCCAGCCGACCGCGTGCGAGTCGCTCTGGGTGGCGAGCTGGCGGGCAACCTCGCTGACCGCCTCCAGGTTCGAAGCCCGCCTGGCTGCGGCGGTCGTCTCCCGCCGCAGGCGGGTCGCCAGCGCGTCCACCAGCAGCCCGGCGACCAGGATGCTCCCCACGGTCACGATCCAGCGGGGCACCGGCGTCGGCCCCGAGACCTCGGTGAGCACCCAGGCATAGGCGGCGCCGACGGCCCCCACCTGGGCGGCTCCCCAGCGCGGCCCGAAGAAGAAGAACGCATAGACGCCGATCCAGAGGTACCAGAAGGTGTAGTAGCCGCTCGGATCGTGCCCGTGGTAGACGGCGCGGGTGACGACGATCGTCCCCGCGAGCACGCACAGCTGCATTGCCCAGACGGGCAGACGTTGCCGGAACAGAAGCACGGCGAACCCGAAGACGTAGGAGATCCCCACGTTGCTCCAGAGCGCCGAGGAGTCGTACTCGCTCGGGTGCGGCAGGACCAGCGAGAGGGCGCCGATGGTCGCGCCGGCAAGGAACAGCGAGCCGAGGACCGTGGCCATGATCGCCGACTGGTCGAAAGAGCTGTTTATCCCGCGTATCCGAGACCCCTCTGCGCCCATATGCCCGAGCAGGATCGGGCAATTGCGGGATCGCGGCATCGGTATTTCTCCCCGGTCTTCCATGCGGAAAACTCGGTAAAAGCTCTGGGCGAGTGAGCCGCGGGACTATCGTCACCGCCGTGAGCGAGAACGACAAGATCGATCCCGCGACCTCGATGGGGGCCGTCCGCCTGACGGTCGCAGACCTCGACGGTCTCCGCGACTTCTACCGCGACGCGGTCGGGCTCACCGAGCTCGAGACCTCCAACGGCGTGGTGCGTATGGGGACCGCCGATCCCTCGGATCCTCCGGTGATCGAGCTGGTGGGCGACCCGGACGCCCCGGCGCGCCCCCGCGGCACCAGCGGCCTCTTTCATCTCGCGATCCTGGTCCCGGGCCGTCCCGACCTTGCCCGCGCCCTGCAGCGGGTCGCCGAGGCGGGCTGGCGGCTGAGCGGCGCCTCCGACCACCTGGTCAGCGAGGCCCTGTACCTCAGCGATCCGGAGGGCAACGGGATCGAGCTGTACCGCGACCGCCCACGGGAGCAGTGGCCCGTCCGGGACGGCGTCCTCCAGATGGACACCCTGCCGCTGGACCTCGACGGCGTCCTGGGAGAGCTCCGCCGTGAGGACGCCAGCGCGGGCATGCCTCCGGGGACCCGCATCGGCCACGTGCACCTGAACGTCGGTGACCTGGCCGCCGCCGAGGCCTTCTACTCGGGAGGGCTCGGCTTCGACGTTACCGTGCGCGGCTATCCGGGCGCCCTCTTCGTCTCGGCGGGCGGCTACCACCATCACCTCGGCCTCAACACCTGGGCCGGGGAGGGCGTCCCTCCCCCGCCATCCGGCAGCCGCGGCCTGCGCGAGTTCGAGATCGTCCTGCCCAGCGCGGAGGCGCTCGCCGCCGAGGAGGACCGCCTCCGCGAGGCCGGCTTCGAGCCCGCAAGAGAGGGCGATCAGGTGGGCGCGACCGATCCGGCGGGCAACCGGGTCGTACTCCGGGCCGCCGCTTAGACCCTGCCCGACCGGGTGTCGAAACCAGTTTGCGGATTTTTATACGGCCGGACAATGCCCGCCCAGGCATGGCGGTCTAATCTGCGCGCGTCGTGTGATCAACCTCGGCGCGCAGCTGGGTGCGCCGAACCTGCCTAGGAGGCTGCCCCGACGATGCTCAACACCCGCGCGCAGAACGTCATTTCCGCCACCTGGAGCCCCAACGGAGAGGCCCTGGGAACCGTCGACCTGACGAAGGCTGACAACAACCCCTTCGGAGCCGACGTCTTCTCTCCGGCCGTCCAGCAGGAGTTGCTGCCCTCGGACGTCTACGAGAAGCTCCAGGCCACGCTCGAGCACGGAGACGCGCTGGATTTCACGCTCGCCGACGCGGTCGCCGAGGCGATGAAGGAATGGGCGCTGGCGCGCGGCGCCACCCACTTCACCCACGTCTTCCAGCCGCTCACCGGACTGACCGCCGAAAAGCACGACTCCTTCTTCGAGCCCAATCGCGAGGGCAAGTGGCTCGCCAAGTTCTCCGGTAAGGAGCTGATCCAGGGCGAGCCCGACGCCTCCTCCTTCCCCACCGGCGGCATCCGCGAGACCTTCGAGGCCCGCGGCTACACCGCCTGGGACCCGACCAGCCCGGCGTTCATCCTCGAGAACCCGAACGGAGCGCTGCTCTGCATCCCGACCGCGTTCGTCTCCTGGACGGGTGAGGCGCTTGACGCCAAGACCCCGCTGCTGCGCTCGATGGACGCCCTCTCGAAATCCGCGATGCGGGCGCTCAATCTGCTCGGGGCTGATGACGCGAAGCGCGTCTTCACCACCGTCGGCCCGGAGCAGGAGTACTTCCTGATCGACGAGAACTACTTCTACGCCCGCCCGGACCTGGTGATCACCGGCCGGACCATGTTCGGCGCCAAGCCGGCCAAGGGTCACGAGCTCGACGATCACTACTTCGGCGCGATCCCCGAGCGCGTTCTCGCCTGCATCATGGACTTCGAGAACGAGCTCGCGAAGCTCGGCGTGCCGATCAAGACCCGGCACAACGAGGTCGCCCCCGCACAGCACGAGATCGCACCGGTGTTCGAGAACTCGAACGTCGGCTCCGATCACCAGCAGCTGACCATGCAGGTCATGCAGCGGGTCGCGCGCAAGTACGGCCTCGTCTGCCTGCTGCACGAGAAGCCCTTCGCCGGCGTCAACGGCTCGGGCAAGCACAACAACTGGTCGATGGGCACTGACACGGGCAGCAACCTGCTCGAGCCGGGCGACACCCCCGCGGACAACATCAACTTCCTGTTCTTCTGCGCGGCCGTGATCCAGGCCGTCAACAAGCACCAGGGGCTGCTGCGGGCGTCTGTGGCCGGGATCGGCCAGGACCACCGCCTCGGCGCGAATGAGGCGCCGCCGGCGATCATCTCGATCTTCCTCGGCGCCGAGCTGACGAAGGTTTTCGAGGCGATCGCCTCCGGGTCCGGCGACCCGCACACCCCGGGCTCGTTCCTCGAGCTCGGCTCCGAGGTCCTGCCTCCCCTGCCGATGCACGGCGGCGACCGCAACCGGACCTCGCCGTTCGCCTTCACGGGCAACAAGTTCGAGTTCCGCGCCCTCGGGTCGAGCCAGTCCCTCGCCTTCCCGAACACGGTGCTCAACACGATCGTCGCCGAGGCAATCGACGATCTCTCCGACAAACTCGAGGCCAAGGGCACGGACGACCTCGCGACCGCGGTCACCGAGGTCGTCAAGGACGCCTACGAGCAGAACAAGCAGATCGTCTTCGACGGCGACAACTACGACGAGGCCTGGCACAAGGAGGCCGAGGAGCGCGGTCTGAAGAACCTGAAGACCACACCCGACGCCCTGCCCGAGGTCCTGGCCGAGCCGAGCGTCTCGATGATGAGCAAGTACGGCGTGCTCAACGAGCGCGAGCTGGAGTCCCGTTACGAGGTCTGGCTCGAGCAATACATCATCCGCGCGAACATCGAGGCCGAGACCGCGGACTCGATCGCCCGGACGATGATCTTGCCGGCGGCGCTGCGCTACCTCGCCCTCGGCGACGAGGCCGGCATCGGCGCCGTCACCGAGGAGACCAGCCCGCTGGTCGAGGAGCTGGTCGAGGCCATCAGGGCACTCGACGACGCCAATCAGTACCCGGAGGGCATCGAGGGCATGGACCTGGCGATCCATGCGCGCGACAAGCAGATCGCCGGGATGGAGCGCGTCCGCGAGGTGGCGGACAGGCTGGAGAAGATCGTCCCCGACGACCTCTGGCCGCTGCCGAAATACGCGGAGATGCTCTTCATCCGGTAGGTGCGAGGGTCGATGCGAGAGCGCGCCGCCAGGCGCGACCCGTTTTGTCGAGAGCAACCCGTTTAATCAAGGGATCGCTGACGGCATAGAGAACCGCGAGGCCGAGCTCGGCGACCACGGCTGGGTGCTCGAGCGCCACGCCTACCTCTTCGAGGATCAGGAGGCCTGGGGCGAGCCGTTCATCGCCATGATCGCGCGGTTGATCGCCGATTACCTCGACGGGCCCGATCCCGAGCGGGAGGCGGCCTGGATCGCCGAGCTCGACGGCGAGCGCGTCGGATCCGTCTACTGCACGCGGCACTCCGACGAAGTCGCACAGCTGCGCCTGATGTTTGTCGACCGCGAGGCGCGCGGCCACGGGGCAGGCAGCAAGCTGGTCGAGCACTGCACCGCCTTCGCCCGCGAGCGTGGCTACGAGCGGATGATGCTTTCCACCGTCAGCCCCCTGGTGAGCGCCAGACGGATCTACGACGCGGCGGGTTTCGTGCAGACGAAGGAGGAGCCGGACCCAGCATTCCCCGAAGGGACCTTCGCCCAGGAGATGTGGCTCGACCTCAAATCGTGACCTGCTCGAGCAGCTCGTCGATCGAGGCGTTCATCGCCGCAGCCAGCTCGTCGGAGTCCGGCAGCATCTCGCTGGCCGCGTAGAGACCAAAGCAGGCCAGATCTCCGATTGTGGTCATCCCGATCGAAACCGCGTACTTGTCGGCAATCGGAACCACCGGGTAGGCCGCCTCCATCTCGCAGCCGAGCATGTACATCGGCACCCGCGGTCCGGGGATGTTGGAGACGGTGAGGTTGAAGGTCTTCGGGCTGGCGATCCTGCGGGTGATCACGTGCTGCGCCGCGCGCGGCAGGTACTTGACAGCCGTCATCGCGACGTCCCCGCCCTCGGGAATGCCGGCCTCCTTGCGCTCGGTCATCTCCAGGCGGACGTTCTGCAAGCGGCGGATCGGGTCTGGCTCGTCGCAGGGCAGATCCACGAAGACGAACGAGATCCGGTTGCCGAACTCAGAGGCATCACCCTCCCGCACGTTGACCGGGACCATGGTCTTGAGCGGCGCCGGGTCGAGGTCGTGGCCGAGCATGAAGCTGCGAATCCCGCCGGCCGACGCGGCGAGCAGCACGTCGTTCACCGACGCTCCGCGTGGCCGCCCGATCCGCTTCAGATCCGCCAGCGGTCGGCTGAACCAGGCCAGGTGGCGAGCCCCGGTGATCGGCTGGTTGACCGGCTCGCGCGGCTCGCTCGGCCGCAGAGACTCGGCGAGGGCGTCGCGGGCGCGGCGCGCGGGCTCGATCAGCTCTCCGATCCGGCCGGGCGAGCGCACCAGCCGGGCCGGGAGTGCCGCCAGGGACGACTCCTCCCTGACCAGGTCGACGACTCCACCGAGCAGACGGCGCGCCGCACCGGGCGCCCCACTCGGCTGCCACCGATCGGACTCCTCCGGCGGCGGATCGGGGCTCGGGTCGAGCAGGAGGGAGCCGAGCTCGACGGCGGCGATGCCGTCGACCATGCAGTGGTGCACCTTGCCGACGACGCCGATCCGGCCGT
>DATDKQ010000099.1:0-3451 GCA_036519915.1 Solirubrobacterales bacterium
CCCGATCACCGGGAGGATGAAGATCAGCAGGACCCAGCCCGCCTTTCCCCATCCAGAAAGATCGGGGCGAGTGAAGATGTCAGCGAACACCGCGATGAACAGCCAGACCGCAAGGATCAGGAAGAACAAGGCAATCATCGAGACCAGGAGATCGCCCAGGGTGAAATCGGCTAGGAGCATCATCGGAACTCCCTTCTCAAGCCTTCTATCGGGCCCGTTTGTGTGATCTGCTCGTGTGCTCGGGTCGAAACTATCGGACCCAAGGGCAACCGGGTTAGCAGTCATCCCCCCTCGCTCGGCGGGCTTGCCACCAGCTCGGCCTGCGACTGAGCCCAGCCGGCCCCCAACGGGGGGCAGTCTTCGGTTCTCGTCGACTAATCGGAGCATTAACGGCAGCTTTCGGGAGGCGGCGTGATCGCCCAGGTCTCTCAACTGGAGCGCCCGTTGACGAAGGCCGAATACGCCGATCACCTGCGCTGCTCGATTCGCTGGCTGGAGTACCGGCTCGCCGAGGGCATGCCGGCCGAGATGATCGCGGGCAAGCGCACCTTCCGCCCGTCAGTCGCAGACGAGTGGCTGCGGCGGGAGGGCTACATCAGATGAGCCGCCAGCCGATACGCTCGCGGCGCGGGACCCGCAAGCGGTTGCCTGACAGTGGCTGCTCCGTGGGTCCCGCTTCTCGCGGTACGCTTCGGATCGTCAGGCAACCGAATAGGAGCAGCAGATGATCCGCAAGAAGCGCACCAGAAGCGGCAAGCTTCGCTACTCGCCGCGCGTCCACGTCGGTGGCGGCCGCTACCAGATGCTCGGCACCTTCGACACCGAGCGTGAGGCGAAAACCGCCGAGGCGAAGTGGACCCTGAAGCAAGGCGGCGGCAGCAATCAGCGCGGCGGCCAGTTCGCCGACTTCTACCTAGAGGGCTACGCCGCCCGCGTGAAGGCATCGACCTTCGGCACGGCGCAGACCGCGATCAACCGCTGGCGGGAGCAGTTCGAGACCCGGCGACTGTCCACCATCGACGCGACCGAGGCAGAGCAGTGGGCGCGGGAGAACGGCTGGGCGGCGCCGGCGGTGGTGACGATGCTCAACGACGCCGTCCGCAAGGGGCTCATCGACCGCAACCCGTTCAAGGGCCTTTCCAAGAGGGGGCCGGGTCGCCGCTATTTGGACCCGCTCACCGTCGATCAGGTCGAGGAGCTGGCGACGATCGCCGAGCAGCACCACGGTTTCGGCGCGTTCGTCCGCTTCACCGCCTACTCGGGGATGCGGGTCGGCGAGGTCTGCGGTCTCGAGTGGGGCGATGTTGATTTCGACCGGATGCGGATCATGGTCCGCCGCCGCGTCTATCGCGGCCAGGTCGATCTGCCGAAATCGGGCAGGGTCCGCGAGATTCGCCTCTTTCCCGAGGCACGCGATGCGCTACTGGCCGTCCCTCGCAAGGGCGACCGTATCTTCCGCGCCAAGCGGGGCAGCGACCTCACCGCCTCGACGCTCGCCTACTACTGGCAGGCGATCAGCGCCGTGTTCGGGCCGGTCGATCCGCACGAGCTGCGGCACTTCGCGGGCCATCACCTGTACGTGACGATGGGCCTGCCGTCGCGGGTCGTCGGAGCGCAGCTTGGCGACACGCCCCGGATGATCTCAACTGGCACTGGACGAGGCGGCCGAGCTCTTGGCGGCCTGACCGTTTACTTGAGTGGCGCGCGGGCCAGAACTCGACTCCGCGCGCCACTCAGTTTCAGCCGGCACGCGACCACGTTGCGTCTTCGCTTGTTCTCTGGTTGGCTCGTGCTAAATCGCGTTTCCGACACCGGAACGCAAGCAAAGGAGGAAGGAAATGGAGGCATCCAGATCAGTCCGGGAGAGAGAGCCGTCAGATTGGGCGATCTTCGCCGGCATTGTCCTGTTGATCGTCGGTTCACTCGATGCGCTCTGGGGACTGGCGGCGATTCTCGAAGACAAGAACGTGATCGTCGGCGGCAACGGGGTGATCATCTCCAATGCCACGACCTGGGGCTGGGTGTATCTGATCCTGGGTTCGCTCGTGGCTCTGACGGGGGTGGGGCTGTTTGCCCGCAGCGACGCGGCGCGCTGGGCCGCGGTCTTCTTCGTCTCGCTCAATGCGATCGCGCAGATCGTCTGGTTCCCCTCCGCACCGCTCTGGGCGTTTCTGATCATCATCCTCGACGTGATGATCATCTACGGGCTCACGGAGGGCTGGAACGAGGACTGGGACTAGGCCCGACAGCTTTCGAGGGGCGGTCCGCACTTGCGTTGCGGGCCGCCCTGTAGCTGCCGGAATCGGCTGAAATTTGCCGCTTTGGCGGAGAAGCGGCCGAGGCCTATTTGCTTGTGCGGCCAAGGCCGGACGTACTAGCTTGGAGTCGAGTCACGACCGAAGGGAACCGTGCCGACGACTCGAATCACCCCGAGCGAGCGAAAGGCCGCGGGCAAGGCGGCGCGGTCGAGGGCTCCGCGCTCGGGTCACGGGGACTGGCAGCCGAGCCCGGATCGCCCTGATCCCGTTGAGACCCTCGGGCGCCAGGACGCGACCCGCGTGCCCGAGCTCGTCCCCATCCGGCACGGGCGGATGCTCGCCTCGCCGTTCAGCTTCTATCGCGGAGCCGCCGCGATCATGGCCGCCGACCTGGGCGCCGTCCCGAACACCGGCCTCGAGGTCCAGCTCTGCGGCGACGCGCACCTCTCGAACTTCGGTGCCTTCACGGCGCCGGACCGCCGCCTGATCTTCGACATCAACGACTTCGACGAGACCTATCCCGGGCCGTTCGAGTGGGACGTCAAGCGGCTTGCGGCAAGCTTCGCCGTCGCGGCTCGCCACCTGGGCTTCAAGTCGGGAAAGCGGCAAAAGGTCGAGGCGACAGCGGCGCGCGAGTACCGCAAAGAGATCAGGAGACTAGCTTCGATGCGCGACCTGGACATCTGGTACTCGCGGGTCGACGTCGACACGGTCGAGCACTTCCGCTCTCACATGGCCGCGAACCGGAGAAAGCAGCTCGATCGCACAGTCGCCAAGGCGGAGCGCAAGAACAGCCTGCGGGCGCTCGACAAACTCACCCGGCGTGAGGGCGACGCCCTGCGCATCATCAGCGACCCACCACTGATCGTCCCGCTCGCAGAGCTTGCTGAGGAGGAGGGCATCAAGGTCGACCTGCAGCCACTGCTGGAGGGCCTGATCGAGGAGTACCGCCGCAGCGTGCACCCCGACGTCCGCCACCTCGTGGACCGCTACGGCTACGTCGATGCTGCGCACAAGGTCGTCGGGGTCGGCAGCGTGGGCACCCGGTGCTGGATCGTGCTGCTGCTGGGGCGGGACGAGGAGGACCCACTCTTCCTCCAGGTAAAGGAGACAGGGCCGTCGGTGCTCGAACCCTATGCCGGTCACCAAGGCTTCGGGCACCAGGGCCGGCGGGTCGTCGAAGGACAGCGGCT
>DATDKQ010000100.1:0-3754 GCA_036519915.1 Solirubrobacterales bacterium
TCCGTCCAGCGCATTTCGAAGGAGTAGCCGGGGATGTCGAAGGTGTTCTCGTGGAGGTACTTGGCGATGGCGGCGGGATCGTCGCCCACCTCGCCGACCGCCCGGGCGACCATGGTGACGATCCCGTAGCCGGCCAGGGCGTCGTCCTCGAAGAACTTGTTGTTCTGGGAGAACTGCAGGAATCGGCGGGCCAGGTCCTGGTACTCCTTGCTCTGGTAGTCGGCGCAGCCGAAGTCGGCGTAGCGGTCGATGGCCGCGTTCTTTGCTCCACCCATCACCAGCGAGCGCGGGGTGTACGCGCCGGTGATCGGCGCGTCGAAGCCGAGGTCGGCCGACTGGACGGTGATCGCTCCCGAGCCGGGCGGATGCCCGGTGGCCACGATCATCTGCGGGTCGAGACGCTCGAGCGAGCGGAGGTAGGTGGTGAAGTCCTGCTCGCCCACCGGGGCCACCTCGATCTGGAGCTTGATGTCGGGTGCCGCCGCGAACGTGTCCTCCAGCGCCGCCTTGATCGCCTGCCCCCAGGCGTAGTCGGCGACGATGGCGCCCACCCGGGTCAGGTTCTTGCTCTGGACGTACTCCAGCACCGGGCCGGCGACCATGGGCGCGGCGGGCAGGCAGGTGCGGAAGGTGTAGCGGCTGCCCGAGTTGAGGATGCCGCCCGCGCCGGCCTTCACCAGGAACAGCGGGACCTTGGACTGCTCCGCGATCCGAGCCGTGGCCAGCCCGACGTCGCTCGAGATGATCCCGCCGACCGCCACGACGCCTTCCCGCTCGCTCA
Source organism: Solirubrobacterales bacterium (assembly GCA_036519915.1). Classification (GTDB taxonomy): domain Bacteria; phylum Actinomycetota; class Thermoleophilia; order Solirubrobacterales; family 70-9; genus DASUPK01. The sequence continues at coordinate 782 of DATDKQ010000100.1, forward strand.
GCCGCTCGATCGCGCGGCTGCCTTCCTCGGCCTTGGACTGGTCGTCGGCCACCACCAGCTCGAGCCGGCGGCCGTCGACGCCGCCGCGCTGGTTGATCTCGTTCACGGCGAGTTGCATCCCGTCGCGCACCTGCACACCCCAGGGCGTGAAGTTGCCCGTCAGCGAGGTGAGCGCGCCAATGCGGATCGGCTCGCCGCCCCCCGCGTTCCCTCCCCCCTCGTCGCCGCCGCATGCCGCCAGCAGGAGGCCCACCACCAGTAAGAGCGAGAACAGCCCGACCCTGGAACGATGCCTCATCGTCTCCTCCGGTTCCGCGGGGTTTCCCTGCGACTCTCCGGGCAGGTCTTTCGGTCGGTCAACCACGAGGGAGCATATCAACGGACTGACCGGTCAGTTGAGGGGTCGGCGCGGCCGGCGGCTGGCCGCGACGAGGCCGACGAGTCGGCGATCGCCCCCGCACAGAGCCTCGTCGTCATCGTCGTCGCCGTCGCCGCCGTGGGCGTCTCCGGCCGCCGCCTCGACGACCGCGAGCGACATCAGGAGGCCGCAGCCCCCGCCGAGCCGTCGGCGGCGTTCCCCCACTCTCCGGCAAGGAAATGACGGTACGTGGCGACGGTCACCCCCAGACCTCCCTGGCGGTCTCGACGATCAGACGGAGTTTGGCCACCTGTTCCTCGTAGCTGAGCGCGTTGCCCTCAACGGTCGAGGAGAAGCCACATTGGGGCGACAGACATAGCTGCTCGATGGGGACGAAGCGGCTGGCCTCCTCGATGCGGCGCTTGAGCTGGTCCTTGTCCTCGAGCTGGCCGCGCTTGGTGGTGACCAGGCCGAGTACGACCAGCTTCCCCTTGGGGATGAACCGCAGCGGCTCGAATCCGCCCGACCGCTCATCGTCGTACTCCAGGAAGAAGCCGTCGACCGCGAGGCCGCCGAACAGCGCCTCGGCGACGAAGTCGTAGCCGCCCCGGGCGGCCCAGGAGGAGCGGAAGTTGCCCCGGCACATGTGGGTGGTGACCGACATGCCGTCGGGCTTGCCGGCCAGCGCCTTGTTGATCTGGCGGACGTAGCGCTCATGTAGGTGCTCGGCGTCGTCGCCGCGGCGGGCGATCTCGGCCCGCTGCTCGGGGTCGTTGAGATAGGCCAGGCTCGTGTCGTCGAACTGGAGGTAGGTACAGCCGAGCTCGCCCAGACGGCGGACCTGCTCGGCATAGGCGGCGCTGAGGTCGCTCCAGAACTCCTCGATGTCGGGGTAGACGTCACGGTCGATCGCGGCCGGCCCGCCGCGGTAGTGGACCATGCTCGGCGAGGGGATGGTGAGCTTCGGCGTCGCCGTCCGGACCATCCCTTTCAGCATGGTGAAGTCGTCACCAAAGATGGTGTGGCGGAGGCGGATCTTGCCGTCGATCCGGAGCGCCGCCGACAGGAACTCGATCGTCCCGTCCTGGTTGCGGAACCGGACCTTGAGCTGCTCCTGGCCACGACTGACACCGCCGAGCTGGTAGATGTAGTCCATGTGCCAGGAGCTGCGGCGGAACTCTCCGTCGGTGGCCGACTGGAGGCCGACGTCCTCCTGCATGGCCACCACCTCGGCGATGGCGTCGTCCTCGACCGCGCGCAACTGGTCGGCGGAGATGCGCCCGGCGGCGTGCTGCTCACGCGCGGCCAGGAGCCGTGGCGGACGTAGGAGGCTACCGACGTGGTCGGACCGGTATGGCGGCGTGGTCCGGAGCACAGTGACCTCCTTGTACCGCGTACCGCTGCAGGGCAGGCTGATCCTACCGCCAGCCGAAAGGAACAGATGCGACGCGAGCGGATTATGGGTGCGAACACCCGGCGACTCTGAACAGTGGAGGCACGCCAGCTGCCGCCTCGCGGCAGAGCACATTACTTGACGATCTACGGTCGCCAACGACCTGCAGAAACGCTAGTTCGCACAGCGGTAGCCGCGAGATTCACGGTAAGGATGGGGTCGCCGGTTCGATTCCGGCGGGGGCTTCACCACAACACCGCAGCTCAGGCCGAGTACGAGCTTGTACGCTCTGAGTCGAAGTGCGTCGCCTGCCTAGGCCACCTCAAAGGCGTCCCTGGTGCCCGTTCATCGAGCCCTCGAGCTCTCCATGCCGCAGTCGCTGAAGCAGCGTGCCCCGGGTTGCGGCTCGGCCGATCCTGTTCGAGCGGTGGCGGGGATTCATGGCTGTCGCAGAAACCTGTGGTTTCGGACAGCTGACCTGTAACTCTACGGAAGCTCGAGTGCGACCCAAGTGACCTCTTCCGTGTCAGCAACAGCGGGGAAGCGCTGTGCTAGACGCCGTTCTCCCAGGTCGCCGCCGACGTAGTCAGTGACGTTAAGTGCTCTCCTTGGTGACTGCGACGGCCATTTCATTCGGGAAAGGTGAACCTGGTCGCATCCTTGGGGAACGACGACCACGCGATCACCCGCCGCGGGTGCAGCGCCCCTGGCTCGGAGTAGGAGCTTGCCTCGAACTTGATGCCGTACTCGGCGTACTTGTTGTTCGCGAGATCGGCGAGCCGCTGGGCCAGTTCCGGCGAAGGCTTCGACACCCTGACCTCTCCCTCCACCACCACGACCTTCCAGGGGTCCGGCAGGTGCATGGTGACGTGCGGATTGGCCCGCACCATCTGCACGTGGACGGTTTCGGGGCTGCCCCCGTAGTACCAGACGTCGTCGACCCACAAGCCGTCGACCGGCACCACGTGCGGGCTCCCGTCCGCGCGGTTCGTGGCAAGCCAGTACTGCTTGGCCTGCTCAAGCTGGGCACGCACACGTTCCCAGGCCAGCGTCTCGGTCGTCTGCCCGTAGTCCTGAGGCAACACCAGCTTCTCGGTGATCGGCATGGCAGCGCTCCTGGTCGTCGTTGGCGTCGGCAGTACAACATCTGCCGCCGACAGCCCGCGCTCACGGGGATCTCCCGGACTGTGCCGGCACCGTCCATGAGCACAGCGTGAACCAG
>DATDKQ010000101.1:0-7306 GCA_036519915.1 Solirubrobacterales bacterium
TCGAGGTCGCCGCGCCCTGCTCGGGGGTTTTCAGAGTCAGGCCGGCGCGCTCGTACCGGTCGGTGGCCTTCTCCATGTAGTCCGGATCCGCCTCGAGCACGTGGCGCTGCAGCGGGGTCGCGATTCCTCCCGGCATCAGCGCGTTTGCGGTGATCCCGTCCCCCGCCCAGCGTCTCGTCGCCTCGACGGCGAAGAGGACGTTCGCCGTCTTCGACTGCCCATAGGCGCCGAAGGGGTCGTAGTCGCGGAAGGCGTAGTCGAGGTCGTCGAAGACCACCGGCGAGCGCAGGTGACCGGAGGAGCTGACGGAGACGATGCGAGCGTTCCCGGCGGCTGCCAACGCATTGTGCAGGCCGAGCGCGAGGGCGAAGTGGCCGAGGTGGTTGGTCGCGAACTGCATCTCGCGGCCGCGGTCGGTGAGGGTCAGCTCCTGGATCGCCATCACACCGGCGTTGTTGACGAGGATGTCGAGCGGACCGTCCCACGCCGCCACGAACGCGTCGATGCTGGCGGAATCGGTCAACTCCAGAGGCGCGACCGTCACCTCGTCCTTGCCGGTACTCGAGCGGATATCGGAGACGACCTCCTCGCCGTCGCCCGTCTTACGGACGGCAAGCGTTACCGCCGCTCCGGCGCCTGCCAATGCCCGGGCGGTCTCGATGCCGATTCCGGAGGCGGCGCCGGTGACCACCGCCCGCTTGCCGGTCAGGTCGATCCCCTCGACCACCTCGGAGGCGGTCGACTCGGCGCCGAACGGCGTCGTGATCGGCGATGTGGCCGTCGCCATCAGAGGTTCACCGCGGCCATGCCGGTTTCCTCATAGCGATCTCCGGAGACCTCGGGCAGTTCCTCGTTGATCCGCGACAGCTCGTCGTCGGTCAACTCGATGTCCGCGGCGGCCACGTTCTCCTCGAGGTACTTGCGGCGCTTGGTGCCGGGGATCGGGACGATGTCCTCGCCCTGCGCCAGCACCCAGGCCAGTGCGAGCTGGGCCGACGTCATGCCCTTCTCCTCGGCGATCTCCTGAAGCTTGGCCACGATCCTCATGTTCGCCTCCAGGTTCTCGCCCTGGAAGCGCGGCTGTGTCCGCCTGAAGTCGTTGTCGGCGAGCTCATCCGGGGAGGTGAAGCGCCCCGACAGGAATCCTCGCCCGAGAGGCGAGTAAGAGACGAAGCCGATCCCCAGCTCGCGACAGGTCGGAATGATCTCCGCCTCCGGCTCGCGCGCGAACACCGAGTACTCGGTCTGCAACGCGGTGATCGGGTGGACGGCGTGGGCGCGCCGGATGGTCTCCGGGGCCGCCTCACTCAGGCCGAGGTGGCGGACCTTGCCCGCTTCCACCAGCTCCGCCATCGCGCCGACCGTCTCCTCGATCTCGACGTTCGGATCGATCCGGTGCTGGTAGTAGAGGTCGACGTGATCGGTCCCCAGGCGCTGGAGCGAGCCGTCGATCGTCTTCCTCACGTTCTCGGCCGAGCCGTCCGGCCCACCGAGACCGGACATGTCCCCGGCGACGACTCCATCCAGATTGCTCCGGAACTTGGTCGCGATCACGTACTCGTCGCGGTGACCCTTGATCGCCTTGCCGACCAGCTGCTCGTTGGTCAGGGGGCCATAGACCTGCGCGGTGTCGAGGAAGTTGATCCCCAGCTCCAGCGCCCGCTGGATCGTCGCGATCGATTCCTGCTCGTCGGTGGTGCCGTAGAAGGCCGACATCCCCATGCAGCCGAGGCCCATCTCCGAGACTTCGAGATCGCCGAGATTGCGCTTCTTCATTTCCAAGCCCTTTCGCCGTAGCTGACATCCACCCGATCGAAGATACGCCTCGGCGATTCCCGGCTAGTAGCTCAGCTGCTCGTCCCAGTCTGGGCGCCCTTCCGGGGTGAGGTCGAACAGGTTCCAGAGGGGCTCCAGCGTCCCCACGTGCCGTGGATCCTGCCCCGGGTCCCAGGGCGCGTAGAAGAGCTCCGATCCCCAGAAGTGCCGGATCTCCCCGCCGTCGCGGTGGAACACGTTCAGCATCGGCCGCTGGGCGCCCTCGGGAGTCTCGGCGAGGTAGTCGGCGTTGTAGCTGTTGCCCTCCGAGGAGAGCAGACGGAGCCTGCGCCAGGAGCGCTCCCGCTTCCAGGTCAGAAGCCGGTCGAGCGGAGATTTCGCCACCACCCCGAAGTTCATGACCTGGCTGGCGTGCTCGACCATCCCGTCGAGCTGGTCGAGCAGGCTCACGCACGAGGGGCATGGACCTTCCGCCAGGGGCAGCTTCGCCGTCTCCTTCTCCCGCACGGGTCCGGGCCGATCGTCCTCGGGATCCCGAGGGAACATGAAGCTGTAGATCGCGAGGGAGTCCTTGCCATCCTCGAACAGCTCCGAGAGCCGCACGTTCGCCGGCTTTCCCTCTGGACCCTCGCCCTGGAAGACATAGTCCTCCGGAACCTCGCCGCCGGGCGGCAACTCCCGCCGGGCGGCCGCCACGGCCTCCATCTGGCGCCGCAGCTCGAGCTCCCGTTCGAGCAGGCGATCACGTGCCTCCCGGTACTCCGTGCTTTCTCCTGGGAACTGGACGTCCACGCTTCCTCGGTGACTAAGACCCCAGGACAGGCTCCAACTCATCGAAGCAGCGGCCCCACCCCCACAGCTGCGAGTCCCGGCGCGCTTCGGTCGGGACCCGGCTGTTGACCAGGACGACGGTCGTCGAGCCGGCGGTCTCCGAGAACGAGAGCTCGATCGACTGCTCCGCGTTGGAAGGGTCGTCGCTGAAGGTGCAGGTCATGGCCAGCCGGTGAGGGCGGTCGATCTCCCTGTACTCGCCGCTCAGCTCCACCTCTGAGCCATCGGGTTTCCGCATCACGACCCTGACCCTTCCGCCGACCCGCAGATCCACTTCCACCTCGGGCGTGGCCCAATCCGGGCCGCAGTGGTACCAGCGGCGCATCACCTCGGGACTGGTCCAGGCGTCGTAGACGACCTCGGCCGGCGCAGCGAAGGTCCTTTCGATCCGCAGCTCGCGATCCTCGGTCATTGGCCCTTTCTCTTCTCCTCCTCGAGGTACTCGCCGACGATGTCGAAGAGTCGCTCCCATCGGGTTCGCTGGGTTTCTATCCAACCAGCGGTCTCGGCGAGCGTCTCGGGTCGGAGCGCCAGCCGATGCGTGCGCCCGTCGATCACGCGAGTGACCACCCCGGCTTCCTCGAGCAGCTTCAGGTGTCGCGAGATCGTCGGCTTCGACACGCCCAGGTCACGCGTCGCCTCGCCGACGGTCGCCGGACCTTCGCTGAGCCGGTGAACGATCTCCCGTCGAGTCGGGTGGGCCAGTGCGGCAAACGCATCGTTAGCCATTGTGCTAACTATATGGGACGCTCAAGACAAAAGGAGGAGCCATGTTGCAGGACACGATCAGCACTCAGGACGAATGGCAGGCCGCACGCGATCGGCTGCTCGCGGAGGAGAAGGAGCACACCCGTCGCGGCGACGAGCTCGCCCGAAAGCGACGCGAGCTACCCCGGGTGCCGGTGGAGAAGGAGTACCGCTTCGATACCGAGGATGGGGCCAAGTCCCTGCCCGACCTCTTCGATGGGCGCTCCCAGCTTCTGATCTACCACTTCATGTTCGGACCGGCCTACCAGGCGGGATGCCCGACCAACTCGTCGATGGTCGACGGGTTCGACGGCCTGCTCCCGCACCTGCATGCCCGCGATCTGACCATGCTGCTCGTCTCGCGCGCGCCGCTGGAGAAGCTCCTGGACTACAAGCGAAGGATGGGCTGGAGCATCCCCTGGGTCTCGTCGGCGAACACCGATTTCAACGTCGACCTCGGTGCCTCGTTCACGGAGAAGCAGATGCGGGAGTCCCCGCCGCCGCTCGACGAGATGCCGGCGATCGCCCACCAGAACGCGGCGGCCACCGGGACCGACCTGATCGACTACCTCGCCGAGGTGCCGATGGTGAGCGTCTTCGCGCTGGACGATGGGGCCGTCTACAAGACCTATACGAGCACCTGGCGGGGAGTCGAGTTCATCATGGGCTACTACCCCGTCCTCGACCGCGCCCCAAAGGGTCGGGATGAGGGGGAAGATTTCCAGACCTGGATTCGCCGGCACGACGAATACGAGACGGAGGCAAACTGATGCCCAAGCACAGGATCGGAACGCAGGCGGAGTGGAAGGCAGAGCGCGAGGAGCTGATCAAGAAGGAGAAGGAACTCACCCACCGTGGAGACGAGCTAACCAAGCGACGCCAGGAGCTCCCGTGGGTGCCGGTCGAGAAGGACTACGAGTTCGAGACCACCGACGGGACCAGGTCGCTGGCCGAGCTCTTCGACGGGCGCTCGCAGCTGATGATCTACCACTTCATGTTCGGTCCGGCCTACGACGCGGGCTGCACGGTCTGCTCCTCGATCGCAGACAACATCAATGCGAACGCCCCGCACCTGAAGGGCGGAGATGTGACTGTCCTGCTGGCCTCGCGCGCCCCGCTGGACAGGCTTCAGAAATACAAGGAGCGGATGGGTTGGGACAACCTCGACTGGGTCTCAACGGTCGGGGACGACTTCAACCGCGACCTCGGCTTCCTCCATACCGAGGAGGAGCTGAAGCCCTTCCTGGAAAGCGGCGAGATCCCGGCCACGGTCGAGAAGATGGCGGAGCTCTCCGGCACCGACGCAAAGGGATACGTCACCGAGGGCCCCGGCCTCAGCGTCTATGCGCTCTCCGACGGGACGGTCTACCGGACCTACGTGACTACGGCGCGGGGGCTCGAAGGACCGGCCATGGGCTACTACGGCCTGCTCGACCGAACCCCGAAGGGTCGCCAGGAGGGCGGCGACGAACCCATCCGGATCCGCCGGCACGACGAGTACGGGCTCTCCTAGCCGCCCGGTGCCCGCAGGACCAGCTCCGCGTAGACGGTGCGGTGGTCCGTGCCTGGCAGGTCGAGGACGTCGTAATCCCGCACACCGGCACGATCGCGGTCGTAGAGGACGTGGTCGATAGTCACCGGGAGGTAGCGGTTGCTGCCACGGATCGCCGGCCAGGTCGGTCTGAGGCCGTCGCCCATCCGCGCGGCGGCGTCGTAGTAGCCGCGGTCGAGCAAGTCGCGGAACTCCGACTGGTCGATGGTCGCGTTGAAGTCGCCCGCAAGAACCTGGATCGGGCCGGCGGCCGAGACGCCGGGCAACCCGCCCAGGCTGTCGCCCCAGCCGTCGACGTTGCTCGGCGAGGTCGGCACGGGGAGGTTGTGGACCGCCATCACATCGACCGGCAGGCCGGGCGAGATCGTCGTCCTGGCTCGGCTGCTCGAGATCTTCGGGAGGGGGAGCGGCCTGAGCGGATACCGGGAGTAGATCCCGCTGCCGCGGACGCCCTCGCGAACGGAGAGAGCGCGCTGAGGGAAGAGTCGCCCTAACCCGGCCGCGTCGAGGCTGCGAGCGAACTCTGGGGTGAGTTCCTCGACGCAGAGCACGTCGACGTCTCGATCCCGGGCAAAGTCGACCAGCCTTGCGGCGTCGGCATGTCCCGCGAGCACGTTGGCCGACATCACCCTCACCGGCAGTCCTTCCATCGAGTCGGGGCCACCAATCGCCCGCGGCGCGATCACCGCCACGAGTGCCACCGTCGCCAGGGCGGCGAGTGCGGCTGCCGGCCACTGCCGCAGGACCAGAGCGACCGCGGTCGCGAGGACAGCGACGGGCAGGACGAAGAGCGTGTAGGTCATCAGTGGGACGACGGGATAGCCCGCATCCACGCCGAGAACCCGGACGAGCGCCCAGCCGGCGCACATCCCGGCCGGGGTCCACGCTATCGCCGCCTTCGCCTTCCTCGGCGGGAGGCGAATGAAGCTCAGCTCACCTTCCGGCGCCGCCCGGTGCAGCGGCGCGATCAGCCAGGATCAGCGAGTCGCCGCCAGGTTCGACGCGGCCCGAGGGGGTGGACGGATCCTGGTCGACCAGCTTGCGCAAGGCGTCGACCTTATCCTCGCCGGTGACGACCCAGAGCAGCCTGCGGGTGCGGTGGAGCTCCGGATAAGTGAGTGTCATGCGCCGGACTCCCTGGTACTCGCCGGACGTCACGGCGACCCTCTTGTCCGTCACCTCGAGAACGGAGTCACCGGGCACCAGCGACGCGGTGTGGCCGTCGGGGCCGAGGCCCAGATGCGCGAGGTCGAGGGCATCCGGCAGGGAGGCCGCGTAACGATCGGCGGCCGCTTCGAGGTTGTCGTCGGTAACCGGCATCGGGCGGATGCTGCCCTGGGCGCCGATCGAGAGGCTCTCCACCAAGTGGGTCAGGTTGCGCTCGGGAGAGCCAGCGGGGGCCACGCGCTCGTCCACCTGGAAGATCTCGATCTCCCGCCAGTCGAGCTCGAATTCCTCGAGTCGCGAGAACATCGGCCAGGGATCGCGCCCACCACTCACGGCGAGGGCGCAGTGGCCCCGCTCCGAGAGGTCCGTCTTGATGGCCTCGGCGATGATCTCCGCGCCGCGGCGATGAACGGCCTCGGCGTCGTCCAGCACCTCGAGCCGGTGTTCAGCCACCTACTTCGGCTTCTCCTGGTGGCCGCCGAACTGCTTGCGCATTGCGGAGAGGACCCGGTCCGCGAAGTCTGAGAGGTCGCGAGAGTCGAAGCGCTCGTACAGGGCCGTCGTCAGGACTCCGGCGGGCACGCCCTCCTCGATGGCCGCGATCGAGGTCCAGCGGCCCTCCCCTGAGTCCGAGACCCGCCCCCCGAAGTCGGAGAGGTCGGGCGACTCGACGAGCGACGCGGCCGTCAGATCGAGTAGCCAGGAGCTGATCACGCTGCCGCGCCGCCACACCTCCGCGACCTCGGGGATGTCGAGATCGAACTGGTAGTACTCCGGGTGCTCGAGCGGCGCTGTCTCGGCATCCATCTCGCGCTTGACCTTGCCGGCGTTGGCGTTCTTGAGGATGTTGAGCCCCTCGGCGTAGGCGGCCATCACGCCATACTCGATCCCGTTGTGGACCATCTTCACGAAGTGGCCGGCGCCGCTCGGCCCGCAATGCAGATAGCCGTTCTCGGCCGGCCCCGCGTCGCCGCTGCGCCCCGGCGTTCGCTCGGCGGTCTCCACTCCGGGCGCCAGTGTCCTGAAGATCGGGTCGAGGCGCTCGACCGCGGCGTCCGGGCCGCCGATCATCAGGCAGAAGCCGCGCTCGAGCCCAAAGACGCCGCCGCTGGTCCCGCAGTCGATGTAGTCGATTCCCTTCTCGGCGAACTCCTGGGAGCGTCGCATGTCGTCGCGGTAGTAGGAGTTGCCGCCGTCGATGATCACATCCCCGGACTCGAGCTGATCGGCGAT
>DATDKQ010000102.1:0-2029 GCA_036519915.1 Solirubrobacterales bacterium
CCGTAGATCAGGATCCGCTTCCAGAGCTCGAGCGTGGCCGGGGGGTCGTCCTTGAGGCGCGGGAAGTCGTCCGTCCAGCGCTGGAAGGACTCCCACTGCGCCGAACGCTCGCGGTCCTGGGGCGCGAGGCGCGTCAGCCGCCGGGACGGCCAGAGGGCGACGATCGCCACCCCGATCGCTCCGGTCGCCGCCGCGATGAACCACTTCCCCTCCACGTTGTTCTGGATCAGGCAGATCACCGCCACCAGGACCCCGCCGACGAAGGCCACGAGCAGCGAGAGAGGGTTGAGGTTGCGGTCCCACTCCAACTGTCCCTCGTCGGCGGCGTTGAGCGAGCCGGTCATGCTCTCCCAGCGGGCTCGCCAGCTGGCGCTGTGCTCCGGAATGCGGTCCTTCATCTCGCTGAGTGGGACGGTCTCGTCCGCGATCAGCTCGTCGAAGAAGTCGAGCACGTCCTGCTCGTAGGGCTCGAGCTCGGCCTTGGGCCGCTTGCCCGCCTTCGTGATGGCCAGGTCCAGCTTCTCGTCCTCGGTGGTCGCCTGCTTCGTCTCGTAGTAATCGCGCTCGATCAGGTCGAGCAGGGTCGCGAGCACGGTGTCCTCCGAGTCATCTCCCTCATGGGCCAGCCCGTAGGCGAGGGCGGGACTGGCGTCGTCGGGCGGCTCCGGCACGTACTCTGGCGCCGAGGTCCGATGCTCCCTCGCCAGCCAGAGCATCAGCGCGAGCGCCAGCAGCAGCAGGGCCGTGACGATCCCGGCGAGCAGCTCCGCGTGGTGCGCGACGAAGCGCTTGGTCTTGTTCCATGGCGAGTTGAAGTCGTCGTCGACGCCCTGCTCCTCCTCGCTCACCTTCTCGAGCCCGCTGCCCTCTCCCCTGCCGGCGGCGGCCACACCCTGCCCTGCCGTCCGCGGCACGAGCGCGCGCAGCTCGACGAACTGGCGCGCAGGGATGTCGCTCGCCTCGAGGCCCGCGACGCCGTTCTCCAGGAAGTCGCGGCCCTCCACCTCGCGCGGGTGGCCCCAGACGGCCGAGGGGTTGGAGGGGCTGGCCTCCTGGCCCGGGTGGGCACGGAGGGCGGGATCCCTCAGATCCGCGGTCAGATGGTCGAGGCTGAAGTCCCACTGGTCGCCCCAGACCCGCCAGTAGACGTCGATCACGTCGCCGTAAGCGATCACGTGGCGCGGCGCGACCACCCGGTAGGTGACCGTGAAGGTCCGCTGCTCGTCGCTGGCGACCGGATGCCAGACGATCCGGGCGCCGGAACCATCCGGAGTCTGCGTGACGCCGAACCTGCCGGCCACGTCGATGCACCCGAAGGTCGTGCATCCGCCCGGCGAATACGCGCGACCCCCCTCCGAGACGCTCACCTGGCCCGTATTGATCGACTCCCCCTGGGCCAAAGGGATGTCCCGGTACATGGCGTTGTAGGTGCCGTCGAATCTCGTGGTGAGCGTCTCGCGGACGATCAGGCTGGCGTCCTTCGCCAGGCGCAGGCCGACGCCGGCGTCGGTGACCGTCAGGCTGCGCGCCAGGGCCGCGCCCGGGATCGCCAGGATCGCGGCGACCGCGACGCCGAGTACCAGCAGCCCGCGTTTCACCGGGCCAGGCTCACCTCGGGCGTCGCCTCGGCCTCCTTTGGCGCGTCGAAGTACTCCCGGGGCTCGAAATGGAAGGCGTTCGCGATCAGCACCGCCGGGAACTGCTGGATCAGCGTGTTGTAGGTCTGGACCGTGTCGTTGTAGACCCGGCGCGTGATCGCGATCTGATCCTCCGTCTCCGAGAGGGAAGCCTGGAGCTGCTGGAAGTTCTCGGTCGCGCGAAGCTCCGGGTACTGCTCCGCCACGACCATCAGCCGGCCGATTGCCGCGGTGAGGCCGTCCTCGGCGACCGCCTGGCTCGGCGGCGCCTGGGCGGCGAGCGCGCCGCTCCGCGCCTTGGTGACCTGCTCGAACGTGTCGCGCTCGTGCTTGGCATACCCCTTCACGGCCTCGACCAGGTTCGGGATCAGGTCGTGGCGCCGCTGGAGGGC
>DATDKQ010000103.1:0-6061 GCA_036519915.1 Solirubrobacterales bacterium
CGAGCGCTCTGCCGACGAGGGGCGCGGGCAGGTCGAGTGGCAGCGCAGCGGCCCCGGGCTGCCCTTTCGGGGTCGCGCCGAAGGCTGAAGCGGTCCCGGCGCTCGGCCCGTTGAGCCCGTGGCGAACGGCCGGAAGCGAAAATCGGTGCACCGGGACACGATCTACTCCCTACGAAGCAGGACGCCCTCGAAGCCGTATGGCCGATACTCACAGGCATGTCTGGCCCGCTGATCGAGTTCCCGGCCGACGACCCCGAGCGTGCTCGGCGGTTTTGGAGCGGCGTCCTCGGCGCCGTGCTCGCGCCAAGGCCAAGCGACGCTGGGGCGGGGTGGGAGGCAAGCGGTGCTGACCTTCGCCTGGGGCTGCACCAGCGTGGATCCGGTCCCGGCGACACCGCTTCGCTGGCCTATTTCACGGTGCCCGACCTTCCGGCCGCCCTTCAGCGCGTCCAGGACCTCGGCGGTTCAGTGATCCACCCCGGTGAGCGCTGGGCGATCTGCCGTGACTCCGAGGGCAGCCCGTTCGCGCTCGCGGCGGATACCTAGAACTCCAAATTTCCCGGGCGCTGTCGGTCGCCCGGCCGCTCCTCCTCGAGCTGGCGGGGCAGAGCAGCTAGGCGTGGAATACGGCCTCGACGTTGTGCCCGTCGGGGTCGAGCACGAAGGCGCCGTAGTAGCCATCGCTGTACTCGGGCCGAGGGCCGGGCGCCCCGTTGTCCCTGCCGCCGGCAGCGATGGCAGCGGCGTGGAAGGCGTCGACCTGGTCGGTCGAGTCGGCGGCGAAGGCGATGTGGAGCTGACCGCCCTGCTCGTACTCCTCAGAGATCGCGAAGTCGTCCTCGTCCTCGGTTCCGAACGATCTCGCAGTGGGCGTCGCTCCACGGGCGAGCTCATCAAAGCCGAGCGGCGCCAGAGCTTGGGCGTAGAAGCGCCTGCTCCTCTCCAGGTCGGAGACGCCGATGGTGAGGTGGTCGATGATCACGCGCCGCGTCGGCATGCCCCCAACCTACCCGGCGCCGCCGGATGGCTAAGCTCGATTCAGGCCGGGCCCGTGCCCGGATGTCGGACCCGAATCGCCGATTCGGGTCGTTTGTCGTGCTGATTTCGAGATGTCGCTGAGACCACTGCTCCTGATCGCAAATGAAGACGAGCGCCTGCGGGCGCTCCGGTCCGCCGTGGACGAATCCGAGGGCACGGTGGACGCCTACGTCTCCGCATCGATGCGCCCCTACCTGCTCGCGGCGCTGGTCGATGGCGATGAGGGGCAGGCTCGGGGACCGACCCTGGTCGTCGCGGCCGATGACCGCTCCGCGCGGGACCTGGCGGGCGACATGAAGGCGTTCCTGGCGCCCCGGCCGGTCCACATCTATCCGTCGCGGGGGACGACTTTCGAATCCCACCTCGAGCCGCCACCGCATCTGGCCGGGCTGCGGATCGCAGCGATGAACGCGCTCGCCGATCCCTCCGCGGTCGTAGTCGCCAGCGCAATCGCGCTGGCGGAGAAGGTTCCGGACCCCTCCCTGCGGCCGGAGACCCTCGCGCTGCACCGAGGCGAGAGCGTCGACCTCGATGACGTCACGCTGCTGCTCGCCGACGCCGGCTACGAGCGGATCGACCAGGTCGAGGAGCGAGGGCAGTTCGCCGTTCGCGGCGGAATCCTCGACGTCTATCCGGCCACCGAGGAGCAGGCGATCCGCATTGAGCTCTTCGGCGACGAGATCGAGTCGATGCGCCGCTTCTCGGTCTTCACGCAGCGCTCGCTCGGCGAGGCCGAGCGGGTCGAGCTGGCGCCGGCGGCGGAGCTCTCGGCGGAGCACCGCGGGCAGGTCGACCCGGACCGTTTTCTCGCGGCGCTCGACCTGATTCCCGCCGAAGCCCTGGTCGTGATCGCCGCCGCCGAGGAGATTCCGGGGGCGCTGCATGACTTCTGGGAGGACGTCACGGCTGCGGCCGACGAGGAGCAGGTACGTCCCTTCTACGCCGGCGTCGACGAGCCCCTCCGGCGCCGCGCCCGCCTCTCGCTCGGGGCGGACGCCGGCCAGGAGCACTCCTTCAGGGCGCAGCGGGCCGAGTTCCCCTCGCGGACCCTCGCCGAGGCGGAGGGTGAGCTCGAGAAGCTGAACCGCTCGGGCTACCGGACCGTGGTCGCCTTCGAGGGGCGCGGAGAGGCGGAGCGCACCCGCTACAACCTGAGCCGGCTCGACGTGCCGTTCCTCGGCGACCGGCTACCCGAGGAGCCTGGTGTGAGCTTCGCGGAGGCGAGGCTGCGCGAGGGCTTCCTCTCGCCGGAGTTGCAACTCGCGGTGATCCCGCAGCGCCGCCTGGTTCACCGCCGCCGAGCGGCCGCGCCGGTCTCGGCCCGAGCCCGCCTCGCCGCGGCGATCGAGCTGCGGGTCGGCGACTACGTCGTCCACGAGGATCACGGCATCGCCCGCTTCTCCGGCTTCGACACCAAGACCCTCGCCGGGGTGACACGGGACTACCTGGAGCTCGAGTACCGCGGCGGCGACCGTGTCTTCGCCCCGACCGACCAGCTGGCCCGGATCAGCCGCTACATGGGCGCCGACGGGGACGAGCCCGCGCTCAGCCCCCTCGGAGGGAAGCGCTGGCAGAACATGAAGTCCCGGGCGCGCCGCTCTGCCCAGGCGATGGCCGGCGAGCTGATCAACCTCTACGCGGAGCGCCAGGTGCGCAGGGGTCACGCCTTCTCCCCCGACGGCGAGATGCAGATGGCGTTCGAGGCGGCCTTCACCTATCGCGAGACCGTCGATCAGATGGACGCGATCGACGCGGTCAAGGCCGACATGGAGTCGGAGCGGCCGATGGACCGCCTGATCTGCGGCGACGTCGGCTACGGCAAGACCGAGATCGCGCTGCGCGCCGCCCACAAGGCGGCGGCGGACGGCAAGCAGGTGATGATGCTCGTGCCGACCACGATCCTCGCCCAGCAGCACTTCGGCACCTTCCGCGAGCGCTTCGCGGACACGCCGTTCAACGTCGAGATGGTCTCCCGGCTGCGCAAGCCGGCCGAGGTCAAACAGAGCCTCGAGCACTTCCGCGAGGGGAGGGTGGACGTCCTGATCGGGACGCACCGGCTGCTCTCCCGAGACGTCCGGGGCAAGGACCTGGGCCTGATGATCGTCGACGAGGAGCAGCGCTTCGGGGTGAAGCAGAAGGAGCTTCTCCGGCAGCTGAAGCTCAAGGTGGACGTGCTCTCGCTCTCGGCCACGCCCATCCCGCGCACCCTGCAGATGTCGCTTGCCGGCCTGCGTGACATCTCCGTGATCGAGACACCGCCGGAGGGCCGCCGCCCGGTTCGCACGCACGTCGGTCCCTATGACGAGGACCTGGTCAAGCGGGCGATCGTGCGCGAGAAGGAGCGCGAGGGGCAGGTCTTCTTCCTCCACAACCGGATCGACACGCTGCACGAGACCGCTGAGCGGCTCCGCGCCCTCTGCCCCGGCGTGGGCTTCGCCGAGGCGCACGGGCAGATGGACGAGCTCCAGCTCGAGGCGACCATGCTCGCCTTCGTCCGCGGCGAGCACGACGTCCTGGTCGCGACGACGATCATCGAGTCCGGCCTGGACATCCCGACCGCGAACACCCTGCTGGTCGAGCGGGCCGATCAGCTCGGCCTCGCGCAGGCGTACCAGATCCGCGGCCGGGTGGGGCGGAGCCGGGAGCGGGCCTTCGCGTACCTGCTCTACCCCTCGGCGGAGTCGCTCACCCCTGACGCTGCGGCCCGCCTCGCCACCCTCTCCGACAACACCGAGCTCGGCTCGGGCTTCCGGGTGGCGATGCGCGACCTCGAGATCCGCGGCGCCGGCAACCTGCTGGGCGACGAGCAGTCCGGGCATGTCGCCGCCGTCGGCTTCGAGCTCTACTGCCAGATGCTCGAGGACGCCGCCGAACAACTTCGAGCCGGCGCGGCGGAGCTCCCCGAGGAGCCGCGAGAGCCGGTGCGGATCGACGTCGACGTCGACGCCTACGTCCCCTCGGACTACATCCCCTTCGAGGCGGCGAAGATCGACGTCCATCGCCGCGTCGCCGCCGCCCGGGAGCCAGGGGAGCTGCGGGCGCTGCGGGAGGAGCTCGAGGACCGCTTCGGGCCCCTGCCCGGCTCGGTCGCCAATCTGCTCGACCTGCAGCGGGTCCGAATCGTGCTCGGCGAGGCGGGTGCCCGCAGCGTCGAGTTCCGCGCCGGACGCCTGCGGATCTTCCCGGTCGAGCTCGACTCCGACCGCGTCACGGTCCTCAACGAACGGCTCCCCGAGGCGATCTACCAGTGGCGGGAGCGGACCATCGCGGTCCCCGTCCCGGACGATCCGACCGCTCGTCTCGGCGCGCTCACCGGCGTGGCCGAGGGGCTCTCGGCCGCTCTGGCGGCTCGGACCCCCGCCGAGGCGACGCCTTAAGAACCGACTTAGGGGTCTGCGGCTATGCTGCCGCCTCTGTGAGCCGGGGATTTCTCTCCAAACGAAACCTCGCGATCATCTTCGGGGCGGCGCTCGTCCTGACGGTCGCGATCACCGCCGCCGCCGTCGGCGTCGGGCACCCGAGCGTGCCCTCCGACGACGTCGCCGTGATCGACGACGCCAGCATCGACGTTCCGGGCCTGGTCCAGGACGGGCACATCAGCAAGACGGACTTCAATCGCTTCCTGTTGCAGACGGCCAAGCAGAACAACCTGCAGCAGATCCCGCAGCCCAGCGATCCTCAGTACAAGCAGCTCAAGGACCAGGCGATGCAGAGCGCGCTTCAGATCGGCTGGATCGTCGGCGAGGCCAATAGGGAGGGGCTCACCTTCACGGACACGCAGATTCAGCAGTCGCTGCAGCAGATCAAGTCGCAGTTCAAGAGCCAGCAGGAGTACGAGACCGCGCGCGACCAGGCCGGCCTGACCGAGGAAGACGTCGTCCAGCGGGCCAGGCTCCAGTTGATCCAGAACAAGATCCAGGAGAACATCTCGAACAGCGCCGGATCGGTCTCCGACAGCGACGCCAGGGACTACTACGACGCGAACAAGCAGCAGTTCACGCAGCCGGCAAAGCGGACGATCCGGATCATCCAGAACAAGGACGCGAACGCGGTCAACCAGGCGCTGCAGGCGCTCAGGGCCGATTCCTCACCGGCGAACTGGAAGACGGTCGCCGCCCAGTACTCGACCGATCCGACCTCGAAGGACAAGGGCGGCTTGCGCACCGACGTCGTGCCGGGCTCCTTCCAGCAGCCCCTCGGCGACGACATCTTCAGTGCCCCCACCGGGCAGGTCCAGGGGCCGGTCACGACTCCGACCGCCACCTTCGCCTTCGAGGTCGAGTCCGCGACGCCCGAGCACGTCCAGGGCTTCGACGACACGACCAGCAGCGCCTCCGGCGGCGCCCCCACGAAGGTCAGCGACCAGATCAAGGCTCAGATCAAGAGCCAGCAACAGCAGGAGACCCTCTCGACCTTCGGTATCCACTTCCGCGACTACTGGACCAATCTCACCCAGTGCGCGAGCGACTTCGTGGTCCAGGGGTGCGACAACTTCAGCGGCGGAGGGCCGACCTGCGATCCGAGCAAGGTGGCGCAGCAGGCCGGCGGCGGGGGCACCGGCTGCCCGGCACCGGTCTTCGCCACCTGCCAGGAGGGTTCCGCGGCCACGGGCGGCCAGGCCGGCCAGCTGCAGTGCAGCGGCACGGGCCCGACTCCGGGCGCTCCCGGATCCTTCAAGCCGTTCGTCCCCGTGACGGGTGGAGCACCGCAGGGGCCGCACCCGCCCGGTGAGGGCACCACCGCGGGCGCGGGCAACATCTCGATCCCCGGCCTTACGCCGTAGTGCGAGGGTGCGCGGCAGCGCAACCCGTTTGGTGGCGAAGCCGTCCTATCTAGAGGCTCTGGAGCACCTCGATGAGGTGACCCGGCGGCTGCGCCGGGAGTGCCCCTGGGACCGCGAACAGGACGCCCGCTCGATCGTCCCGCACACGGTCGAGGAGGCCTACGAGCTGGCCGATGCCGCCTCTCGCGACGACACGGAGGCGATGGTCGACGAGCTCGGCGATGTCCTCTTCCAGGTGCT
>DATDKQ010000104.1:0-10238 GCA_036519915.1 Solirubrobacterales bacterium
CTGCTCGAAGGGCTCGAGCTGGCTGGTGAGCACACCGTTGTCGTTGGGGATCGTCACGTAGAGCGTCGGCTTGTTCGGCGCGATCGACTTCACCTGGTTGGCGAGGGACTTCGTCTGGGAGATGTTCTGGGAGGTGGGCGAGAGCTCGTCGCCCACGTAGAAGCCCCAGGTGGCGGGATGGTCCTTGACCAGGCCGAGGGCCCACTGCTTGAACTGCGCATTGGTGGAGCAGGGGCAGTCGGGACCGAGGTAGCGGTAGTAGGAGCGCAGGTCGGTGCCGTCTCGCCAGGCGTGGTCGTTGAGCGGCCAGATCAGCTTGATCCCGGCCGCCTGGGCCTCGTCGGCGTACTGCCGGACCTGCTCGGCGCTGCCGTACCAGGCGGTGTAGTTGAGGACGTACTGGAAGCCGGCGTCGGCAATCGCCTGGAGGCGCGCCCCGCAGCCCTGCGCCGCCGGCGCGCATTGCTCATAGACGCCCTGCGGGGGGAGCGCGGCCTTCGCCGGAGCGGGAGTCCACAGAATGAGAGCGGCCATGCAGAGGAGCACCGCGAGGATCGCGGCTCGCGCCGATCGCGGCGCCTGGCCGCATGGGCCAAGGTGGGTTGTCGTCTGTCCGGGCATGGCTGGCATCTGCTGCCAGACCAGACATCGGACCCCTCCCAAAATTGATGAGGCTCGCCCAAGGCAACTGGACGTTTGTCAGTTCAGGCTGGGATCTGCCTTGCGACCGCACCGTGACCGTGGATCGCGAGCGCAACCCCTGATCCAGGGGAACCCGGGAGCCGGGGGTTCCTAGAACCGGGTCGATCTCAGACTTCGGCGCGGCGTCGCATCTTGACGCCGGCGATGCCGATCACGATGCCGAGGATGATGAGCAACGGCAGCGTCGTGTACGCGGCGCTGGTCGACGGGCTGCCGGTGTCGAGCGTGTCCCCGCTGGACGCGACGGCCGCGCCTGCGGCCCCCGCAGCGGCGCCCGCGGCGGCGGAAACCCCGCCACCACCGCCGCCCGCGCCGGCACCCCCGGCCGGGCCGCCTCCGCCGCCGCCGGGGTCACCCGGGACGATCGACGAGGAGCCGAAGTTGTTGTTCGAGCGGTAGAGCGAGCCGCCCCCCGAGTTTCCCTGGTCCTTCGGGGGAGCGGCGTCGTGCCGGCCCGCCTGGACGGGGATCTGGTACTGGTTGGCCTGCGGCGTGCCGGGTGACGGGTCTCCGGTCTGGGCCGCGGCGGCCGACGGGAGCATCAGGGCGCCCGTGGCGGCTAGCGCGATGGCCCACCGAGGTCGGCTGGATGTAATGGCGCGAATCACCTGTGACCTAGAACCCGGAAACCGGCCTAGGAGAGCGGTCCGCCGCCGGCGAGGAAGGCAACCACCAGGACAATGCTGAGCACGAAGCTCGTGCCGCCCACCGCGAACCGCGTCGCCGCCTCGGGGTGGCTTCGCTGCGCGTGGATGAGCACCCGCAACTCGTCGGCGATCAGCCGGAACGGGATCAGGAGCGTCCGGAGGAGGATCACGAAGTCGCCGGCGAAGCTCTGTGTGCGGACGTAGCGCACGTCCAGCGAGATCTTGCCCGGCAGAATCGTCTCGTAGTGGGCCAGGGGGTTGTGGGTGTCCAGGTCGTCGAGGAAGTGGACCAGCTGGGTGAGCCCGGTAATGCCTGGCGCGACCTTGAGGATCTCGTCGTACTCGCGCTGGTGCCGTCGGACGAAGTCCGGATCCTCGGGCCGGGGACCGACGATCCGCATTTCGCCCTTGACGACGTTCCAGAACTGGGGGAGCTCGTCGAGGCGATACCTAGCCAGGAAGCGGCCGACGGGCGTGAAGCGCGGGTCGAAGGACGTCGAGAGGCCGGGGCCCTTGCAGTTGCTCTTCATCGTGCGGAACTTGAGCATCTGGAAGGGATGCCCGTTGAGGCCGATCCGCGTGGCCCGATAGAAGACGGAGCCCGGCGAGTCGGCGAAGACCACGGCTGCGATCAGCAGGCCGACTGGCAGCAGCACTGGCAGCAGCAGAAGCAGGATCACGCAATCAGCTATCCGCCCAATCGGACGTACCTTGGCCCTCCCGGGGCCCCGGTCTTCACGCCTTGTCACTGTTCTCCCCTACGATTTAGTTGTTGAGTCGAAGCAGGGCCCCCTAGCCCGCGGCAAGACTAGCCGATGCCACCCACCGCGAAAAGGGTGGTTTTTACGTAATTTGGACGCCTGGGGACTCTTGGACGAACGTTCTAGGGAGCGATCAGATTTCCGTGTCCGATTGGCAGGTCCCACTTTCAGCAGTGCGCCTAACCGACGCCGATATCGAGGCGGCGGTGGACGTTTATCGCTCTGGCTGGCTCAGCATGGGCCCACGCACCCAGGAGCTCGAGAGCGCGTTCAGCGAATACACGGGTTCTGGGCACTGCCTTGCGGTCAGCAGCTGCACGGCGGGCCTGCACCTGGCGATGTCAGGCGCCGGGCTTCGGGCCGGCGACGAGGCGATCGTCCCCTCGATCACCTTCGTCGCGAGCGCCAATGCGATCGCCTACACCGGCGCTCGCCCCGTCTTCGCCGAGATCGCGGCGGTCGATCGGCCCTGGCTGTCGGCCGAGACGGCCGAGCGCGCGATCACGCCCGACACCAAGGCGATCGTCGGCGTCTCCTATGGAGGTCATCCCGGTGAGATCGAGGGACTCAAGGAGCTCGCCGAGGACCGCGGCTTGGCGCTGATCGAGGACGCCGCCCACGGCTCAGGGTCGTGGCTGCGCGACCGCCACCTGGGAACGTTCGGGGTGGCGGGCGCCATCAGCTTCTCGGCCGGCAAGAACCTCGGCATCGGCGAGGGCGGGGTGCTGCTCACCGACGACGACGAACTCGCCGAGCGCGCCCGCCTGATGCGCTGGCACGGGGTCACGCGGTCGATCTGGGAGCGCCACAGGACCGGCACGGAGAGCTACGACGTCTCGGGGCTCGGCTTCAACTACCGGATCGACGATCCGCGGGCCGCGCTCGCCCGTTCGCGGCTCAGCCGACTCGACGACGATAACCGCCGACGGGCCCAGATCGAATCCGTCTACCGCGATCAGCTCGGTGAGCTCGCCGGGCTCTCCCTGCTGGCGGCCCCGCCGGAGTCCGCCCGCGTCAGCCACAGCATGTTCGTCGTCGTCGTCGACGAGGGCGTCGACCGCGACGCCTTCCGTGACTCGCTCGCGAAGAGCGGGATCCAGACCTCGGTTCACTTCTCGCCGGTGCATCGCTTCGCGCTCTACGCCGGCAGTGGCGCGAATCTGCCGGTCACGGACGCTTTCGCCGCTCGCGCCGTCTCGCTGCCGATGTTCGCCGAGATGGAGGAGGGCCAACAGGCCCAGGTGATCGAAGCGGTGCGAGAGGCGCTCGGCTAGGAGCCGTGCTCTAGGGCGCAGCCTCGTAAGCGCCGAATGAGGCTTTGGGCTGGCCGGTGTAGGTCAGCAGGCCCCAGTTGGCGCTGCCCGTCCCCTCGGGCTCGTCGTCGAGCCGGTACCAACCCAGGCCCGCCACGTACGGGACGCTGTTGACGAGCTGGTAGGCAGAGCTGACCCACTGCGCCTGCTCCTGATCGGAGACGTAGAAGCCGAGCCAGAAGTGGGCGGGATGCCCGGAGAGCACGCTGTACTCGGAGAACCAGATGGGCGGGGTGTGCCGGCGGGCCTTCTTCTTGCCCTTCTTCTTGGAGACGTGGGCCGAGGCGGTCGCCTTCTTGCCCCGCTTCTTTTTCTTCTTGCCTATGTACGCCTTCTTCAGCAGCTTGTGGATCGTGTCAGCGTCGCTCAGGCCGAGCAGGTTGTTGAGGGCCGGCTGGCGGATGTCGGGGAAGCGACCCTCGAAGGGGTTGTGGCCCCACCAGTCGAGCCGCGGAGGGCGCTTCTTCTTGCCCTTGCCTACGCGCGCCCACCGGATGAACTCGGCGGGGGAGACCGGGACGTTCGCGTTCAGGGTGTCGCCGCCGATCACGATGTTGGCCGGGCTCGCCTGCTTGAGCGCCACATAGGTGAGGTCGCAAAGCTGCGCGTAGGTGCGCGGACCCACGGGACTGTGCTCCGGCATCGGCTGGAAGTTCGCGCCGTAGTTGACCTCGCCCCAGACCATCCAGTGGTGGACGGTCGGATAGCGCTGACTGGCGGCGTACATGAAGTCCGCGTAGTCCTTCATGTTGTCGGGGACCCACTGTCGGCCCTTGCCTCCGTTCGCCCACGCCGGGGTGCCCTGGACCAGGATCGTCACGCTCATCCCGTTCTGCGCGGCCTGCTGGATGGCCTGGTCGGCGTAGCTGGGCCAGGTGTAGGCGGGGTCGTTGGGGTCCCGCGGGTTGGCCGGCCTTCTGGGGGCGACGCGGTCCCACGGGACCTGCATCTCGTAGTTGTCGGCGCCGAGCTGCTTGTAGGTCGGAAAGGCCGAGCACTGCGTCCCGCTCGGGCAGTTCGAGTTGCCCGAAGGGAAGGTGGTCGGACCCCAGATCGCCTTCAAGGCCGCGGCGCCGGCGCTCGGCGCGCAGGCCAAAGCCAGGACGCCCGCCAGGCAGAGGGGTAGGACGATGCGTCTGATCAAGTGCACTTACGGAGCGGCGGCGTACGCGTCGAAGGAAGGCTTCCTTGCCCCGTTAGCGGCGAGGACTCCCCAGGCGGCGCCCGTGTGCCCGTTGTCCGCCTCGTCCTCGAGGCGGTACCAGCCCAGTGCCGTCACGTACTTCAGCTTGCGCACCATCCGGTACGCAGCAGTGATGTAGGCGGCCTGTTGCTGGGGGGACACGTGGAATCCGCCGAATAGGTTCGGGCTTGCCTCGGACAGCACGGTCCACTCCGAGAGCCACAGCCGCGGCACCTTGAGCTTCTTGGACAATTGCGCCTTCTTACCCTTGCCCTTGGTTTTCACACCGTACGCCGCCTGGATCTCTCGATAGAGCGTGTCGACGTCATCCAGACCGCGGAACTTACCGATCGGCTTCTTCTTGATGTTGGGGAACCGTCCATCGAAGGGGTTGTGCCCCCACAGGTCCATGCGCGGCGGCCGGGCCTTCTTGCCCTTGCCCACCCGGAGGAACTTGATGAAGTCCGGGGCGGAGACCGCGCCGCCGCCGTTCAGGGTCATCCCCCCGATCACGATGTTCGCCGGGCTCGCCTGCTTCAGCGCCGTGTAGGCGAGGTCGAGCAGCTTCGCGTAGGTCCTCGGTCCGACTCGGCTGTGTGGCGGCATCGGCTGGAAGTTGATCCCGTAGCTCGGCTCGCCCCAGATCATCCAGCGGTGGATGCTCGGGTAGCGCTTGCTGATCGCGAACATGAAGTCCGCGTAGTCCTGCGGGTTGGTGGGGGCCCAGGCGCGCGAGCGGCCGCCGTTCGCCCACGAGGGCGTTCCCTGGACGAGGACCGCGAGGCTGATCCCGTACTGGGCCGCCTGCTGGACGTCATAGTCGGCGAAGGTCGGCCAGTGGTAGGCCGGGTCGTTGGGGTCCCGCGGGTTCGCGGGCCGGGAGAGGGCGACGGTGTCCCAGGGAATCTGGAACTGATAGTTGTCGGCCCCCAGCTGCTTGTACATCGGGAAGGCCGAGCAGGGATCCGGACCCGTGGGGCAATTCACGTCGCCCACGGAGAAGGTGGAAGGTCCCCAGATAGATTTCTCGGCGGCCTGCGACGCCGGAGCGGAGGCAAGGACTAGCGTGGCCGCGAGGCCGAGGAGGACGATGAGCCGAGGCATTGCAGTGGGAGAACATAAGGGAAGGCCCTGAGTTGCGGTGCAGGTAGCCATCCTGCTTCACAAAACAGTTGTCCATGACGGACGGGTCCTCCGCGAGGCCGGAGCCCTGGCCGACGCGGGGCACGACGTCGTCGTCGTACACCTGCCGAGCGGCGATGAGGCGGGGGTCCCGGGCCGCTTCCGGCTGCTCTCCGCGACGCCGCCGGCCTGGACGCGCCGGCTGCCGCGGACGCTCTGGCGGATGATCGCCCTCGGCTCCATCGCGCGGCGTGCCCGGGCCGTGCGGCCCGACGTCGTCCACGCCAACGACATCGCCACGCTGATCCCGGGCTATCTGGCCGGCCGCCTGAGCGGCGCCCGGCTCGTCTACGACACCCACGAGTACGCCGTC
Source organism: Solirubrobacterales bacterium (assembly GCA_036519915.1). Lineage (GTDB taxonomy): Bacteria > Actinomycetota > Thermoleophilia > Solirubrobacterales > 70-9 > DASUPK01. The sequence goes on from DATDKQ010000104.1 coordinate 6,102, forward strand.
GGCGTTCCGTACCGCAAGGCGGCCTGGGCCTGGCTGGCGGCCACGATCGAGCGCCTGCTGATCCGGCGCTGCGACGCCGTGATCACCGTCTCCGACGGGATCGCCGAACGGCTGCAGAGCCGCTACGGCCTGGAGCAGTCCCCGACCGTGGTGAGGAACGTCCCGGACCTGCCACCCCCGGGCGAGGCACCGGACCTCCGTGAGGAGATGGGGATCGGCTCGGCGCCGCTGGTTCTCCACCAGGGCGCCGTGGCGGAGGGCCGCGGCGGTGGCAACCTGGTCCGGGCGGTGGCGAAGATGGACTCCGCCCACCTGCTCTTCCTGGGGGCTGATGGCGCCTTCGCCGAGGGGCTGGGCGAGCTGGGCCGGGGGTTGGGCCTGGATGGGAGGCTGCACTTCCATCCGCCGGTCCCGCTGGCCGAGCTCCTCTCGTATACGACGCAGGCCGACGTCGGCGTCTCCCTTCTGGAGGACACCTGTGAGAACCACCGGCTCGCCCTGCCGAACAAGCTCTTCGAGTACCTCGCGGCGGACCTGCCGGTGGTGGTCAGCGACCTGCCGGAGATGAGGCGCCTGGTCACCGAGCGGAGGGTCGGCTGGGTCACCGACTCGGGAGACCCCGCGGACATCGCGCGGGTGCTGGATGAGGCGCTGCGAGCGCGCGACGACGATGGGCTCCACGAGCGGGTACGAGCGGCTGCGGCCGAGCTCAACTGGCCGCACGAGCGCTCCAGGCTGACCGACCTATACGCGAGGCTGGAGCGGTGACCCTGCCGTTGTTCGCAAGCCGCGAGGCGCTCGAGCCGCTGCTGCCCGAGATCGCCGAGCGCCAGCGGGCGGTGCTGGAGAGCGGCCGCTACATCCTCGGGCCGGAGGTCGAGGCGTTCGAGTCGGAGTTCGCGGACTTTGTCGGCGCGGAGCACTGCGTCGGGCTCGCCAACGGCACCGACGCGCTCGAGATCGGACTCCGCGCGCTTGGCGTCGGCCCGGGTGACGAGGTGGTGGTCCCGGCATTCACCTTCTTTGCCACCGCCGAGGCGGTCGTGGTTCTCGGGGCGGCGCCCGTCTTCTGCGACGTCGACCCCGAGACCTGGTGCATGACCGCGTCGACGGCGGAGCCCGCGATCTCCGAGCGGACCCGCGCGCTCGTACCGGTCCACATCTTCGGCAACCCCGCGCCGGTCCCGGAACTCCTCGAGTTGGCTGAGCCGAGAGGCATCCGGGTGCTCGAGGACGCCGCCCAGGCCCACGGCGCCGAGCTCGGCAGGCGGATGGCCGGCGCCCTCGCTGAGGCAGCCGCCTTCAGCTTCTTTCCCTCGAAGAACCTGGGCGGCTTCGGCGACGGCGGGGCGCTGACGACCAGCGACGCAGGGGTGGCGGAATCCGCCAGGCTGCTCCGCACCCGCGGCTCCAAGGACAAGCGCACCTTCACCGAGGTCGGCTACAACTCGCGGCTCGATGAGCTCCAGGCTGCCGGGTTGCGCGTGCTCCTGCCGCACCTGCCGGAGTGGATCGACGCACGGCGCCGCGCGGCGGGCGCCTATTTCGAGGCCGGACTGGCAGATCTGGTGCCCGTCCAGAGCGAGACCCCCGACGGGCGTTCCGCGTGGCACATCCTCGCGACCGCCTCCTCCGAGCGCGACCGGATCGCGGCTGCGCTCTCCGACGCGGAGATCGAGGCGCGGCCCTACTACGAGACCCCCCTCTATCGGCAGCCCGCGCTCGAGCGCTGGGCGCCGCCCGAGCCGCTCGCCGAGACCGAGCGGATCTGCTCGCAGATCCTGGCGCTGCCTATGGGCTCAGCCCTCCCGGAGAGCGCGCCGGGCGATGTGGTCGCCGCGATCCGCAGCGCGTAACCACCCGCCGAACGTCCCCAGAGTGCTCGCTGAGAACGGGTATCCGGGACGTTCGGCGAGGTTCAGCGCCAGCGCTCGAGCAGTTCGTCGTCGCCGACGTCTCGAAGCTCCCGGGCCGGGACTCCCACCATCACCTTGCGGGTGGACACGTCGTGGAGCACGACCGCGCCGGCTCCGATCACCGCCTCCTCGCCGATCTCGACGCCGGGCAGCACCACGGCCCCGCCTCCCACGCGGCAGGCGCGGCGCAAGGTCGGGCCGTCCGGAGAGTCGCCGGCCGCATGTCGGCCCATGGTGTCGTCGTTCGTCAGCACGACCCCGGGACCGAGGAAAGCGTCGTCCTCGACCACCGAACCGGCGGTGACGTAGCAGTTGCTCTGGATCTTCACCCGGTTGCCCACCGTTACGTCGTTGTCCACCGCGCTGCCGCGGCCGACCACCGACTCGGCACCGATCCGAGCCCGTTCGCGGATCTGGGCCTGGTCGCCGATCACCGCCGCCGTTCCGATCTCCGCTCCCGCGCTGATGACCGCCCCGGGGCAGACCAAAGCGTCCTCGGACAATGTTGCCGGAGGCGACTGGTCCGCGGAAGCGGTCGAGTGCCGGCCGAGCATGGGCGGCTTGCCGACCACGGCGGAGTCGCCGATCACGCAGAAGTTTCCGATCCGGGTGCCGGCGTGGATGACCACGTTCCCGCCCAACTCGACGCCCTCCCCGAACTGGACGCCCTCGCCGAGCAGCAGGCCGGGGGCCAGGTCGGAGGGTCGGAGTGAGCTCACGGGCCGGCGTGAATTCCCGGCCGGTCGGCGTCGATCGGAGCCTTGACCGGGACGGGTGCGCCGTCGGCGTCGAGCGACGCCTGGAGCGCCTCCAGCACGTTGACCACCCTGACGCCGGCGGCGCCGTCGGTGTGCGGGCGCTCGCCGGTGCGGAGGCACTCGATGAAATGTGTGCACTCCAGCCGCAGCGGCTCCGTGTTCAGCACCATCGGGCTGTGGACAGGGCCGGAGCGGGTGATGTACTCGCCGTAGGTGTCGGAGAGGGAGGCGAAGCTGTTGTCCCAGATCGAGAGCTTGCGCTCCAGCGCCATGTCGTCGAGGGTCGCCATGCGCTCGGAGCCCACGACCGTGATGCGCCGCACCTTGTGCGGGTCGAGCCAGGAGAGGTGGAGGTGGCTGACCAGCCCGCTGTCGAAGCGGATGTGGGCGAAGACGACGTCCTCCACGTCCTCGCGCATGAACCCCTCGCCTCGTGCTGAGACCTCGACCGGCGCGCCGTCGGCCAGCTCGAGCAGCACGGAGACGTCGTGCGCGCCCAGACTCCAGAGCGCGTTCTCGTCGGTCCGGAGCTTGCCCAGGTTGAGGCGCTGGGAGTGGACGTATCGGACCCTGCCCAGCTCACCGCGCCCGATCAGGTCAGCGAGCTGGCGGACGCCGGGGTGGTAGCAGAGCAGGTGGCCGACCATCAGCACCAGACCGCGCTCGTCGGCGAGCCGCGTCAGCTGTTCCGCCGACACCGTGTCATGGGCGAGCGGCTTCTCCACGAAGCAGTTCTTGCCGGCCTCCAGCACACGCTGGCCCAGCGCCGCATGGGTCGAGCCGGGAGTCGCGATCGCGATGGCCGCGAGGTCGGGATCGTCGAGCAGGTCATCGATGTCGGAGGTGAAGCGGGCCTGCGGGTAGGCGGACTCCCAATGCCTCCGTTTCTCCTCGTCGAACTCGCAGCACCAGGCGAGCTCGCAGCTCTCAAGCGTGGCGAAGTTGCGGGCCAGGTTTGGCCCCCAATACCCCATGCCGACTATGCCAACCCGTAGAGGCATCCCTGTGGCAAGCATACGGGCGCTACCGAGCCGGCGGTGAGATCTGCAAGCCGCGGCTCAGTCGAGCCAATCCGCGATCGCCTCGGCCACCCGCTCGCCCGCCCTGCCCTCGCCGTAGATCTCCGCGGCAGGCGAGGTCTCCCCCGGGGCGGGTAGCTCGGCGAACGCACCCTCGACCGTCTCCGGGCGCAGGCCGATGAGCCGGTTCCAGCCGGCCTCGACGGTCTCCACCCACTCGGTCTCCTCGCGCATGGTCAGGCACGGCACCGACGCCAGGAAGGCCTCCTTCTGCAGTCCGCCGGAATCGGTGATCACCGCGCGGGCGGCACGCACCAGCCGGGTCATGTCGAGGTAGCCGAGCGGCTCGACGGGCGTGATGCCTCGCTCCGGGAGCCCCTCCAGCGCTCCGATTTCCTCCAGCCGGGCCCGGGTGCGGGGATGAACAGGGAAGACGACGGGTAC
>DATDKQ010000105.1:0-6110 GCA_036519915.1 Solirubrobacterales bacterium
CGCCCATTCATTGCCGAAGTTCGTCCCTCGGACGCCACTAGACTCGAAACCCGTGACTGACGAAGCGACATCGACGCCCGTGGAGGAGCTCGACGACGAGCTCGCCACCGAGGCTGAGGCGCCCGACGACCTCGACCAGGAGGCGCTCGAGCGGCGCAGCGCCGCGCTCTCCCAGGTCGTCAAGTTCGGCGACCCGGTGCTCAAGTCGGCGGCCTCGCCGGTGAGCGAGTTCGACGACCAGCTGGCGGAGGACGCCGAGCGGATGATCCGCCTGATGCACGACGCGATCGGCGTCGGTCTGGCGGCCACCCAGCTCGGGACCCTGCGGCGGATGCTGGTCTTCCAGGTCGGCACCGCCGCTGAGCCGACCGTTCTGGTCAATCCGGAGATCGAGTGGCGCTCCGAGGACTCAGCCACCGCGGAGGAGGGCTGTCTCAGTATTCCGGGCGTGGTGGTGGACGTCGAGCGGCCGCTCTTCGTCCGGGCCCGCGCCGTCGACGTCCGTGGCGAGCCGCTGACCGTTGAGGCCTCGGGCCTCGAGGCTCGGGTGATCCAGCACGAGGTGGACCACCTCGACGGCGTCCTGATGCTCGACCGAACCGAGAAGGACCAGCGCAAGGGCGCGCTGCGAGCCCTCCGCGAGGGCGGCACCTACGCGCCCGAGACGCGAGGGGACTCCGATGATGCAAGGACGGGCGACAGCGCGATCCGTGAGGGGTCGGAGGAGTCACCCGTTTGATGGGGCAGCCGTCCGGCAACAGAGCTTGAGGACCGCCTACCTCGGAACCACCGAGTTCGCGGCGACGGTCCTGCGCCGCCTCGCGGACAGCCCTCATCGTCCTGCGCTCGTGGTCACCCCGCCGGACAGCCGCCGGGGGAGGGGACAGAAGCTTGCCTTGCCGCCGGCCGCAGAGGCCTCGCGGGAACTGGACCTCGAGCTGCACCAGACCGCGGACGTGAACTCGGAGGAGTCCCTGGCTGCGATCCGAGCGGCCAAGCCGGAGGCCATCGTCGTCTGCGCCTTCGGCCAGTTGATCAAGGAGCCGCTGCTGAGCGAGTTCCTGATCCTGAACGTGCACCCGTCGCTGATCCCACGCTGGCGGGGTGCCGCGCCGATCGAGCGCGTGCTGATGGCGGGGGAGGGGCTGACCGGGGTGACCATCATGCGGATGACCGCGGGACTCGATTCCGGGCCGGTAGCCCTGGCAGAGGAAATCAGTGTCTACGCCGAAGACGACTACGCGTCGCTGTCGGCCCGGCTCGCTTCGACTGCTGAGGAGCTCGTGGTGCGGACTCTCGATCTCCTCGAACGGGGGAACGTGGAATTCACCGAGCAGAACGACACGCATGCGAGCTACGCCGACAAGGTTTCGCCCGAGGAGAGGCGACTCGATCCGTCCCGCCCGGTCGACGAGCTCGAGCGGCGCGTGAGGGCGCTGACGCCGCACGTCGGCGCCTATCTCGAGCTGGAGGATGGGAGTCGGCTGGGAGTCCGTTCGGCGGAGCCGGGAAACGTTTCCGGCTGGGACGGGTCGTCGGAACCCGGGACCATCCTCGCTGAGAATGGGGAGCTCCAGCTCGTCGGCCCCGACGGCGTCCTGCGGCTCGACGTCGTCCAACCACCCGGAAAGAACCCGATGAGCGCGGCGGATTTCCTGCGCGGCCACAGCCCCCCGGCCAAAGCGATCTAGCCGCTCGCTACTCTCGTTACGTGGCCGAACGAATCGAAAGCGGCCTGGGTAATTCGGCCGAGACAGAGAATGCGGGCGAGGGCGCCCTCCGTCGGCCGGACTGCCCGGGATGCGGCGAGCCCTGGTTGCGGCCCGCCCAGCTCCCTGGGCGCTTCGTCTGCGTGTACTGCCTTCGCCGCTTCGAGCTGGTCTCCCAGTGCCCGAACTGCGGCGAGCATCAGACGATCTCCCGGATGAGCCGTACCGAGGACATGAAGTGCCAGCACTGCGGCCACTCGATGCTGCGGAGCATCTGAACTCCCGAGATGGAAGCCGCCACCGATAAGGCCTCGGCCACCCGACGCGACCTCTACGCGAGCAAGCGGGTCGCCCCCTCGATCCTCTCGGCCGACTTCTCACGCCTGGGCGCGCAGATCGACGAGGTGATGGCCGCGGGAGCGCGGATCATCCACGTCGACGTGATGGACGGCCACTTCGTCCCCCCGATCACGATCGGCCCCCTCGTCGCGAGCTCGATCTCGGATCGGGTCCACCAGGCCGGCGGCGCGATCGACGTCCACCTGATGATCGAGCGCCCCGACGAGCACATCGAGGAGTTCGCCAAGGCCGGGGCGGACTCGATCACCTTCCACGCCGAGGCGACGCCCCACATCAATCGGACGCTGAACGCGATCAAGGAGCTGGGCTGCCTCGCCGGGCTCGCGATCAACCCAGGCACGCCGGTCGGAGCGGTGGGGGAGTCGATCCACGATGCGGACGTCTTCCTCTGCATGACCGTCAACCCGGGCTGGGGAGGGCAGCCCTTCATCGCCGACTCCCCGGACAAGGTGAGGAGGCTCGCCTCGCTTGTCGGCGAGGGCACCATTGAGGTCGACGGTGGAATCGACCCGGGCACCGCCGGCAGCGTGGCCGACGCCGGCGCTGGTCTCTTCGTCGCCGGATCGGCCGTGTTCGGCGCGGGCGACCCCGCGGCCGCCTACAACGCCATCGTGGAGGCCGCGGGCGCTGTATAGGCAGGAGCCCGCCTCCGTTCAGCCGGCCTCGTCCGCCGAGGCGAGCTGAAGCTCAACCTCCTCGGGCGAGCCCGGCTCGACCCGCTCCTCGCGGCGCAGCAGGGGCTGGCTGTAGAGCCAGTAGAGCAGCGAGCACAGCAGGGCGGCTGCACCCAGATAGCCGACAACCACGCGGGTGACCTCGCTGGAGACGATCGGGACGACCGTCCAGACGACGAACGCGACCGCGCAGCCGATCCAGCAGAAGGAGGCTCGGCGGACCTGCCCACGCGCGAGCGCCGCCTGGTTGAGAGTGGCCGCGGAGAGGTAGAGGCCCATACCTACCGCGACGGTCACGAGGTCGGCCCGGTCGTAGGTGTGGTTCTTGCCGAAGGCAATCTGCATGATGTGCGGCCCGGCGATCAGCATGGCGAGGGCGACCAGCGACGCAAAGCCCGCGATCGCCACCAGCGTCACTCGGATCGAGGCACGGAAGTCCTTCTCGTCTCCGCGCGAGCCCAGCGTCGTCAGGTGGGGGAGAAGGCTGGTCTGAACCGCCTGGAAGAGCTGAAGGGGCGCCCGGGCGATCATCAGGATGTTGAAGACGAAGCCCGCCGCGGCCGCGTCGGCGGTGGCGTTCGTGAGCAGGACCCCCGCATTGAGGAAGGTCTGCTCGCTGAGCATGATCAGGAAGACAGCTGCCGCGAATCGCCCTCCGCGAGCCAACGTGAACTCGTCCGTGGGGGCGGCGGCCGGTGGGGGTCCCGAGGGCGACCCTCGGCGGAGATCCGGAGGAGTCGCTCCGGAGTCGGCGGCCGCCTCGCTCGGAGTTCCCTCGGTCCCCCCACCGGCCGCCGCCCTGCCAAAGCGCCGCAGAAACGCGAAGGGCACCACCAACAGCGAGAGGGTAGGAGCGGCGGCGATTCCGAGGGCAACCGCGGTCTGGCCGGATGCGATCCCCAGCGCCACCGCCAGAGGGAATGCGGTTCTCGCCACCGATTCGCTGATGATCTGGAGCGCGTAGATCGTCAGCCGGTGGCTGCCGGCGAGGAAGCCGCGCGCGAAGTAGCTCGCGCCATACGCAGTGATCGCCGCCACCCCGATCCAGTAGAGCGTCGAGTTGCCGTCCAGGAGGTGGTCCTGAATCGGCGTGCGCAGGGCCAGCGCCACGATGTCGAAGCCGACCGCGACCCCGAGCTGGATCGTCGCCGCGACCCGGACGGTCCGCCCGATCGGCACGTCGTGGGCCAGGTTCTCGGAGACGGTCCGCGACAGCAGCTGCTCAACAGGCCGCTGCAGGACCGAGACGACGATGAAGACCGCCGACCAGAGCACCGCCACCTGCCCGTACTGGTCGCGCGAGAGCTCATGCGAAGCGATCGCGAAGTAGAGGTAGGTGATCAGCCCCGTGATGCCGACCCCGATGGAGAGCAGGCTGGCGCGGCGCCCGTAGCTCCTCGCCTCGTCCGTCGCCTGAACCCGCCTCGCCCTCGGCATGACGGCGGACTCTACTGCCGTACAATTGTTGGCTGACTGACCAGTCAATCAGTCGCAACCCCTTCGCGAAGGAGGCGCGGTTGCCAGCGGTCAGCACCGAACAGGACACTCCCCACCTGCGCCGGGCGCTCGAGCTCGCCGAGGGCGGACGCGGGCGCGTCAGCCCCAATCCAATGGTCGGCGCGGTGCTCGTTCGCGATGAGCAGGTGATCGGCGAGGGCTTCCACGCCGCCCACGGCGAACTGCACGCCGAGCGGGCTGCGATCGAGGACGCCCGCGCGCGCGGGGAGGACCCGGCGGGGTCGACCATCTACGTAACGCTCGAGCCCTGCGCTCACACCGGCAGGCAGCCGCCCTGCACCGAGGCGATCCTGGACGCGGGGATCTCCCGTGTCGTCTACGCGTCGGAGGACCCGACGGAAAAGGCTGCCGGCCGCGGGCCCGGCATGCTCCGCGACGGCGGTGTGGCCGTCGAGTTGGCCGGCGGCCCCGAGGCGGCCTCGGCCCGTCTGCTCAACCAGCCCTTCCGCAAGCGCGCTCGCGCCGGCCGGCCCCTAGTGACCTACAAGGCGGCCATGTCACTCGACGGCCGCGTCGCCTCACCCACCGGCGACTCCCGCTGGATCTCGAGCGTCGAGAGCCGCGAGCTCGTCCACCGCTGGCGAGCTGAGTGCGACGCCGTCGCGGTCGGCATCGGCACGGCGCTCGCCGACGACCCGCTGCTCACCGCCCGGCTCGATCAGGCCCCACCACAGCCCGCCCGGGTCGTTTTCGACTCTTACGCGAGGCTCCCGGTCAATTCCGCCCTGGTGAACTCGATCGACGAGGCCCCGCTGATCGTGATCTGCGCGCCCGAGGCGCCCTCCGCCCAGCGGGACGCCCTGGAGCGCGCCGGTGCCGAGGTGATCGTGGCTCCTGGCCGGACGCCGCGGGCGAGACTCGAGGCCGCGCTAGACGAGCTCGGTCGCCACGAGATCCAGGACCTCCTGGTCGAGGGCGGCCCGACCCTCGCCGGCGCCCTCTTCGACGCCGGCGAGATCGACGAAATCCGGCTTTTCATCGCGCCGGTGCTGGTCGGCGCGGCCCAGGCGAGGGCCGTCCTCGAGGGTGAAGGAGTCGCCCGGATCGCCGACGGCGCCCGGCCGTTGGCGACGAGCTTCGAGCAGGTCGGCGAGGACATCCTGGTCCGCGCGAGGCTGCGTGAGTGGTAGGCGGCTGATGTTCACCGGGATCATCAAGGAGCTGGGTGAGGTGGCGGCAGTGGAGAGTTCCCCGGACGGCGCGCGTCTGCGCATCCGCGCCGAGCTGGCGGCGGAACTCGGCGAGGGCGACTCCGTCGCTGTGGACGGGGCCTGCCTGACGGCGACCTCGGTGACCGGCGACGCCTTCGACGCGGACGTCATGCACCAGACCCTCGAGCTGACGACGCTCGGAGCGCTCGAGCCGGGCTCCCGGGTCAACCTCGAGCTCCCGTTGCGCGCCTCGGATCGCCTCGGCGGCCACGTCGTGCAGGGGCATGTCGACGGGACCGGGACGGTCGCCGAGATCTCGGACGACGGGTTTGCGAAGCGCCTCCGCATCGAGCTGCCGGAGGAGCTCCTGCCATACGTCGTCGAGCACGGCTCGATCGCGATCCAGGGCATCAGCCTGACCGTCGCGGCGCTCACCGATGACGCCGTCGAGGTCTCGCTGATCCCCGAGACCCTCGAGCGCACGACGCTCGGGGCTGCCGAGCCCGGTGACCGCCTGAACGTCGAGTGCGACGTCCTGGCCCGCTACGTCCGCCGCCAGCTTGAAACCGATTCGCGCCTGTCACCCTTATCCGAGGAGTAATCGAGATGGCCAAGCGCACCCAGCAGACAACGACCGAGACGAAGACCGACTCGCGGTTCGCGACGATCGAGGAGGCGATCGAGGACATCCGCCGCGG
>DATDKQ010000106.1:0-2638 GCA_036519915.1 Solirubrobacterales bacterium
GATCCGGCGGAGCGCCTCGCCGAGATTGGTCGCCCCGCAGACGAAGGGAACCTCAAAGGCGAACTTGTCGATGTGGTTCGCCTCGTCCGCCGGGGTCAGCACCTCGGACTCGTCGACGTAGTCGACCTCGAGCGACTGGAGCACCTGCGCCTCGGCGAAGTGGCCGATGCGGGCCTTGGCCATCACCGGAATGGTCACGGCCTCCTGAATCTCCCTGATCACCGCGGGGTTCGACATGCGCGCTACGCCGCCCTGGGCGCGAATGTCTGCGGGGACACGCTCGAGGGCCATCACCGCGCAGGCGCCGGCGTCCTCGGCGATCTTCGCCTGGTCGGCCGTGGTCACATCCATGATCACGCCGCCCTTGAGCATCTCGGCGAGACCCGTCTTGACCCGGAATGTCGCGCGTTCGGCCATGCGAACCCCATAGTAGAAGGCGGCCGTCACGCGCCGGTTGCCGGGAAGGATGAATCCCGGTTGCGGTGTTTGACAGGTTGGAGGGTGGGCAACCTAGAGCTACTCGCCGCTTGGGTATGGGCGGCGCGGGCGTCACCACAAGGCTTCACATCCAATTTGGGGTCCACTCCCCCGGACCCCGATATCAGCCGCAGGCCCGGATCGCCCCCCGGGTCTGTGGCCGTTGTGGAGACGTTATGCGAGGGTGCGCCGCAGGCGAAGCCGAGGCGCAACCCGTTTCATTTGAGCTTGAAGGCGCGGATCCGGTCCCGGTGCGCCGCCTCGTCACGGGAGTAGACCCCGTGGGCGAGGGCCTGGACGAGCCCCATCAGAGCCGCGTTCGAGCGGATGTACGAGGGCCCGTTCGACGAGTAGTAGAGCATCAGCTCCGAGTGCTCGGCCACATCCGAGAGGGTCGCGTCCGTGATCGACATCGTCCGCGCCCGGCGGTGCCGCGCGAGCTTCAGGGCCCGCAGGATGAGCGGATGGGCCCTGCCGGCGGTCAGGACCACCAGCAGGGTGTCCTCGTCCATCCGCGAAAGCTTCTGGATGTTGTCCTGGCTCGGTGAGGCGACGATCTCGGCGCGGACGTCGAGCAGGCCGAGCAGATGGCGGAGGTAGCTGGCGAAGAAGGCCATCTGCTCCACACCGACGATCAGGACGCGTCGCGAAGTGGCGAGCGCCGAGACAGAGGCCTCGATCTGTTCGCGGGTCAGGCTGCGCGCGGTCTCCTCGATGTTCGAGTAGTCGGCGCCCAGGGACGCCTCGAACTCCGAGTGATCGAAGTTGAAGAGGGCGGCCGCACCGCTCCCGCCATTTCCGTTGGGCGCTCCCTCGGCCACCTTGTGGCGGTACTCCTCGATGGCGGCCTGCTGCAGCTCGGGATAGCCGTCGAAGCCGAGGGCCTGGGAGAAGCGGACCACCGTCGATGACGAGGTGTTGGCCCGGCGGGCCAGCTCCTCGGCCGTCTGGAAGGCCGCCTCGTCGAGATGGTCGACGATGTAGCGGGCGACGTCCTTCTGCGAGCGGGAGAAGTCGTCGAAGCGCTCGGTGATGAAGTCCGAGAGGCTCTTGCGTGCCGGGTGGGCCTTGGTCGCTGTCCTTGCCACGGCGGCACATTTCGCTGTCTGAGGGGGTTTCCCTTCTTGGAGCGCCTCCGGACGGGCGCGAATGTGGTTGGATCGCGCGGTGGCGTTGGACCGGCAGCTGCGCAGGCTGAACCGCAACATGATCGTTTTCGACTTCGCCCTGGGCACCGGCGCACTGCTCGCACCCTCAGCGACACTGCGCGTTCTCGGGCACGACGAGCCCTCCGACGACGCGCGCGAGCTGTTTCGTCGCGACGGCCCGATCTGGCTCACCTTCGCCGCTGCTCACCTCGTCGCCTACCGCCGCAACCGGGCCAAGGACTGGTGGGCGCTCTCCTGGCTGCGCGGCACCGAGCTCGCCACGGACATCGTCTGGTCGCGCTCGCCCGCGTTCTCCCGGCCCGGGGCGCGCGCCGGCCTCTGGTTCGCCGGCCTCAGCAACCTGGCGATGACGCTCGGCTTCGGCTACCTGGCCCGGCGCAGCGACTGAGCGTTCGCGTCAGGCGGTCGCCGGGCTCGTGCTGCAGACCTTGAAGCCAAGTGACCGGGCGAGCTTCTGGCGCTGCGGGGCGTCCCTCGCCACCCCGGCCTGAGCCGCGCCGTAGGTCCTCGCGTCCTGGTTCTCCGCTGCGTCCTGACCGCGTTTCATCTCGTCGACGACCTGATCGCGGGAGTCGAGATATCGCTCGTAGGCCGACCGCAGCTGATCGGGTGGCTCCAGGTCGCGAAGCTGCGAGTTCGCCTTCTCTGTGGCGAAGACCAGCTCGCCGGTCTGGGCCGCGGCGACCGAAGCGTTGGGCGGTGGGTGGGCCTGGATGCGGTCGAAGCTGCTGCGCTCCTCGCGGCAGGCGGCGTCGGCCTTCTGGACCAACTCGGCGGCGCTCACCTGCTTCGAGCCCCCTCCCCCGCACCCCGGCAGTGCCACCCCGAGAGCGACCGAGATGAGGATGGGGACGATCAAATTGGGCCGCGACATCGGCCGGACTCTAGCCACGGCCGAGGCTCGTGCTTCAATAGGGATACCGGAGAAAGGAGGTGGTCCTAACTTGAATTCCATGTTTGACGGGACGCCGGAGGTGCAGGGCCGCTAGGCC
>DATDKQ010000107.1:0-9192 GCA_036519915.1 Solirubrobacterales bacterium
TCGCGGTCAGGCCCGTCGGCGCCGTGGGAGGCGTCGTGTCCGGCCCCGCCGTGGTGGTCGCGGTGGCGATCGACGAGTACGGGCTCAGGTTGTTGGCGGCGTCGGCGGCGCGGACACGGAAGCGATAGGTGGTGCCGGCCGCCTGGTGGCGGCTGCGGTGCGCCGCGTCAGCTTCCGCTCCAGTGCCGGGGTGTGAACCACCGAGTCCTCCGCGATGTGCCCAGCGAGGGTGTCGACCGAGGGCTCGTGACCGAGCGAACTGGCGGGGCCGGCAACGGCCAGCGTGACGTAATGACTCAAGTACGCCCGCCCAACCGAAAAACAATTGGTGCTGCGCGAGATCGATACGAATTTCATCCCCACCGACCCGCGCTACGCGTGCTGCCCGGCCTCGCGGCTCGCGCTGCGGATCAGGCGGCGCCAGTCGGTGGTGCGGAAGACGAAGACGAGTGCGAGTGCACCGAGGATGACGGTCCAGGCGGCGATCGCGATCTGCTGGCCGACCGAGTAGGTGAGGACGGCGATCGGCCCTGGTCCGACCAGCGTCGCGACCAGCAGCGCCTGCTGCGCGCCCGCGCCGCCGGGGGTGAGCGGGAGCAGGTTGGAGACCGTCTGCACGCTCATCACCAGCAGCACGTTCTGGAACGAGCCGCCGATGTGGAAGGCCTCGAGGAAGAACCAGTAGGAGGTGAAGCGCATCACCCAGCCCACGCCCTGCCACGAGGCCACGGTGCGCAGGTAGAGAACGGGCGTCGCCAGCACGATCGCGCCCTGCTTGATGTGGTCCCAGAACTCCTCCACCCGGCGGGCAAGAACTGCGAAGAGGACCACGACCAGGATCCCGAGGGCCGTCAGCGTGAACAGGAGCAGACTCGGGTGCTGGGCCCAGAACGCGATGTCGAAGGCGGGAAGGTCGGGCAGCTCGGGCGGCTTCGGCAGGAGACCCTGGGTGAGCGCATAGACGAAGACCAGGATCCCCACCGTCGTATCGAAGACGGAGCCGACGAAGAAGGAGGAGACCACGGTCGTGTAGGTCGATTTCCGGATCGAGCGCTTGGCCAGGAAGATCTTCACGGCGTCGCCGACGCGGGCGGGCACGACGCTGTTCATCCCGGCGCCCACGAGGTAGGCGGCCGTGATCCGCCAGTACGGCACCGACCGGTCGGGGTACGCGGCCCCCAGGGTGTTCTGCCAGGCGCGGCTGCGCGCCAGGAGGTGGGCGAGGTAAAAGGCCAGCGCGATCACCATCGATGGCCAGCCGATGTCGCCCAGGCGATGGAAGAACTCCTCGGCTCCGTGCCGGAAGCTCTCGAGGCTGTTGCCGAGGTCGACTCCCAGCGGAGGCGTCATGAATCCTGGCCCCTGACCCGCTTCGTCTCGGCGTTGAACAACGCACCCAGCAGGAACGCCAGGTTGCCGAGCCAGAGCCAGATCAGGAGGGAGATCAGGGCGCCGAGCGTGCCGTACGTCTTGTCATAGGAGCCGAAATGGGAGACGTACGCCGTGAAGAGCAGGGAAACGGCGAACCAGAGCGCCGTGCCGATCACCGCGCCGGGAAGTACCGAGCGCATCGAGCGGTCCCCCGGGGTCGGGGTGCGCCGTGGGGCGAGCGCGTAGACGACCGCGAAGGCGGTGAGCAGCGCCGCTGCGCCCACCGGCCAGCGCAGATAGCCGACCAGCCCGGCGACGAGTTTGGACATGCCGGCCGCGTCGGCGATGCTCCCGAACAGGGGTCCGGCCACCACGACGGCCAGGAACGCGATCAGGATGAGCACCGCGAGCAGCGCGGTCAGCCCCAGCCGCACCCCGAGGTTGGGCAGGAACTTCCGCGACCCCTTTACCCGGTTGATCGCCTCGAGGGAGCGCATCGCGGCCCCAATCGCGCCCGAGGCCGAATAGAAGGCAAGAACCAGGCCGACCACAAGCAGGAAACCGGCGTTTCCACGGTTGGAGACCGCGTTGCGCAGCGCGCTGTCGATAGCGTCGACTCCGGCGCCCGGGGCCGCATCGCGGAGCGTGTCGACGATGCTCTGGTAGGTCTCCGGATACTGGCCGAGCAGGGCGATCAGCGCTACGACCACGAGCAGCGCCGGAAACAGCGAGAGGATCCCGTAGTAGGTCAGCGCGGCGGCGCGATCGGTGATCTGCACCTCCCCGAAACGGCTGTAGATCGCCTTGGCCACGGCAATCCACTCGTCCCTACCAGACGGCATCGTGCGCCTCCATCACCCCGAGGGCCGAGTCGAGGGGCAGCCCGTTCAGGGAGCCGCTGAAGGTGCCGAAGGGCGCCTCGTAGTCGGATCGGGCCAGCAGCGGAATGCCCTCGTGATGGGTGCGCTTGGTCTCGGCGGAGAAGTTGAGCCGCGACTCGTCCTCGAAGTGGATCGACTCGAGCCCCTGAAAGTCGATCGGTCCGGGCTCGGTGGGTTGGCCAGCGACCCAGATCGCCCGCTCGCTGGCCACCGGCGGGTCGTTGATCCCTGTGACCAGATTCCAGGCGACCTTGCGACCGTCGCGGGCCGCGCCCACCCCCGCGGACCACTTCCAGGACGTGTAGCGCCGGTGGTACCCGGCCGAATCGTCCATCACGCCCAGGCCGTCGAGCGCGCTGGTCCTCCTGCCGATCCGCACCTCGCCGCGGACGGGCATCCCGGCCTCCTTGCGAGTCCAGGTGTAGCCACCCTCGCCGTTAGGGCACATGCACTCGATCGGGAATCCCTGATCGAACTCCAGGTCGAACTCGATGCTCCCCGCGCGCACGCGAGCCGAACGCCCCCGCATGGAGACCTGACGGCGTCGACCCGGGAAGTCCCTGCGGGTGCCCTCCCAGAGTCGCCGGCGCTCACGGTCCCAGATCCCCCAGAACGTCATCGCGGCGGGCCCGACCTGGACGTTCGCGGCGAAGACGATCAGATTGTCGGCGAAGGCGCCCACCCAGCGCCAGCGCTTGCGGAACCGGCGCCTGAGCAGGAGCGGCATCGGGTCGGGCGGGACGGCAAGCGACGGCCGCTCCTCCGCCTCCCCGCGCCAGGGCAGCCGTGCCACCTGCTCGGAGATCTGCGCGGCCTTCAATCCAGGAAGCGGAGGATCTCGCCCGCGATCTGCTCTCCGCGATCCTCCTGCAGGAAGTGGGCCGCCCCCTCGATCTTCACCTGCTCGGTGACGGCCGGGATCCACTCGATGAAGCGCTCGCCTGCCCGCGGGAAGGGGAAGACCGGATCGGTGTCGGAGAACGCGATCAGCGCGGGCTTCTCCCAGCCCCGCAGGGCATCGGCGACCTCCCGCATCTCCGGCGCGCCCGGGGAGTCCTCCTCCGTCGGCACGAGCAGCGGGAACTGCGCGGCGCCCGCCTTCGACTCGGCAGTTGGGAAAGGCGCCTCGTATCCCGCGACCACGTCGTCCGGGAGTTCGGTCGTCGTCGCGCCCTGGATCACGACGCCGACAGGGAGATCCGGGTTCTTCTCCGCGAAGTCACGCCAGGCCATGAACCCCTTCGAGACCCGGCCAGTGAAGATGCCGGTGTTGAGGATCACCAGAGCGCCGACCCGATCGGCGTTCTCAACCGCCCAGCGGAGGCCGATCGGCCCTCCCCAGTCCTGGACCACCACCACGGCGTCGCTCAGGTCGAGGCCCTCGAGCAGGGCGCCCACCAGCTCGAGGTGGCGGTCGTACGTGTACCAGCCCCGCTCGGTGGGCTTGTCGGAGCGCCCAAAGCCCGCGTAGTCGGGGCAGATCACCCGGTTTCCCCCCTCCACCAGCGGCCCGAGCATCTTGCGGTATAGATAGGCCCAGGTCGGCTCGCCGTGGAAGCAGACGACTTGGCGCCCCTTCATGCGAGGGGGCTCCGCAGGCGAAGCCGAGGAGCCACCCGTTTCATGTGGACCCTCGTCCACGTAGTGCAGCCGCAAGCCGTCGACATCGGCGTAGTGGGGCTCGAAGTCGTAGCCGGGCAGGCCTTCGAAGCGCTCGTCCGGGGTGCGGAAGACGTCCATGGCCGTCGAGGATATGCGGCCTGCACGCCGCTAACATGCCCGCCTCCCGTGGCTGCCGTATCAACTCCAGCCATGCCTCCGCCGACGCACGACCCCTCCGACGAGGCGATGTGCCGGCGGGCGCGTGAGCGCTTCACCGCCGACCGGAAGCGCGGGGGACGCGTGCCCAGGCGGCGCCGCCGGCACGCCGCTCTGCCGAACCTGATCATCATCGGCGGGCTGAAGTGCGGGACGACCAGCATCCACCACTACCTCGGGCTTCACCCCGAGATCAACATGTCGAAGCCGAAGGAGCTCAACTTCTTCGTCGAGGAGCTCAACTGGGATCTCGGCCTCGACTGGTATCGGGGCCGCTTCGACGAGCGCTTCCCAGCCCGCGGGGAGTCCTCCCCCCATTACACGAACCTCCCCTACTTCGAAGGGGTCCCGGAGCGCATCCACGAGCACATCCCCGACGCGAAGCTGATCTACATGGTCCGCGACCCGATCTCGCGGATCCTCTCCCACTGGCGCCACGCCGTCGGGGCGGGCTATGAGACCCGGCCGATGGAGGATGCACTCGCTCGGCCGGATCAGACCTACGTGACGCGCTCCCGCTACTGGATGCAGCTCCAGCCCTACCTCGAGCGCTTCGACCGCTCGCGGATCGAGGTGATCACCCAGGAGGAGCTCCAGTCCGACCGCGAGGGGACGATGCGCAGGGCCTTCCGCTTCGCCGGCGTCGACGAGAACTTCCAGTCGGAGCAGTTCTCCCGGGAATGGGAGAAGTCAACGGCCAAGGAATCCGAGCGCTACCAGTTCATGGAGAGGCTGATCAAGCTGCCGGGCTTTCGCTCCTTCGACCGGAACTTCGATCGCTTTCCGGAACGACTTCGCTGGATGGTCGAGAAGGTCGTCCACGATCCCGAGGCGCCGCCCGCGCCCAAACTTGAGTTGCCTGACTCGGTGCGGGAGTCGCTGACAGCGCAGTTCAGCGAGGACGTGGCTGCGCTGCAGGAGTTCGCCGGCCGGGAATTCATCGGCTGGAAGCAGTACTAATCCCCGGCATGAAGGTCGCTGTCGCCGCCGACGAGCGGGTGGGCGTCGCTGAGGCTGTGGTCAAGGAGCTACGCCGGCGCGGCCACGAGCCAATCCCACATGGCGCCCTCGCCGAGGACGAGCGGGACGACTGGGCCTGGGCGAGCGAGGCCGCTGCCCGCGACGTCGCCGAGGGGCGCGCCGAGCAGGCGATCGTCTGCTGCTGGACCGGGACCGGGGCCTCCATCGCAGCGAACAAGGTTGACGGCGTTCGCGCCGCCCTCTGCCTGGACGCGCAGACCGCCGACGGGGCGCGGAAGTGGAACGACGCCAACGCCCTGGCGATCAGCCTGCGGGCGACCTCGGAGGCAGAGCTCAGCGAGATCCTCGACGCCTGGTTCGGCGGCGAGGCGAGCGGCGACGCGGATGACGCCGCCAACGTCGAGCACATCTCCGAGATCGAAGGTCGATGAGCAACTCCCGCATTCCGGGCCAGACGCATTCGGTGCGGCGATTGCTCCCGGATCAGGTTGAGACCACGGTGGCCGAGCAGCTGGCCGGACTCGACTTCGAGTCCGCGGCGCATGGCAATCGGCCCTATCTGATCCTCAACTTCGCCACCACCCTCGACGGTCGCGCTGCGATCGAGGGCAAGTCGGGCCCAATCGGCAGCGCCACCGACGCCGAAATGCTCCACCGCCTCCGTACCCGCGTCGACGCGGTAATGATCGGGGCGGGCACGATGCGCGCCGAGCGCTACGGTCGGATCGTCTCCAACCCGCACCTACGGGCCTACCGCGAGCGGACCGGGCTTGCCCACGATCCCCTCGCGGTGATCGTCTCCAACCGGCTCGAGCTGCCCTGGGACGCGCGGCTATTCACCAATGGCGGCGGTCGCGTGGTCATCTTCACTGCGTCGGAGCGAGAACCGCCGGAAACAGCGACACCGGTGAGGATCGTGCGCCATCCCGACGGCGTGGATCTGGACCGGGCGCTCGAATGGCTGCGCGAGGAGCGCGGCATCCGCTCCGTCCTCTGCGAAGGAGGGCCCACTCTGCACGGCCGGCTGCGCGAGGCCCGGCTGACCGACGAGCTCTTCCTGACGATCGCGCCGAAGATCGCGGGCGGCGAAGGTCCGCGGATCCTGGAGGGCGCGCTGCCCGACATCGACCAGGTCGAGCTCACCTGGCTGCTCGAGTCGGAGGGAGAGCTCTTCGCCCGCTATCGCGGGATGGCGTAGCTTTCAGCCGTGGACTTCAACCCCTCGCCCGAGGTCGAGTCCCTCCTAGAGCGCATCGAGGCGTTCATGGACCAGCACGTCTACCCGGTCGAGGCGGAGGCGATCCAGGCGATCGACGACGAGGTACGGCGCGGGAAGCCGTACCCCGAGATCCTGGTCGGCATCCGGCAGACGGCCAGGGAGCAGGGCCTCTGGAACCTCTTCCTGGCGGACTCGGAGTACGGCGCCGGCCTCAGCAACTGGGAGTACGGGATCCTCTGCGAGCAGATGGGCCGCAGCCCGGTGGTGGCGCCGATGGCCTTCAACTGCTCCGCGCCCGACACCGGGAACATGGAGATCCTGGTCGACCACGGGACCGACGAGCAGAAGCAGCGCTTCCTCCAGCCGCTGCTCGACGGCGAAATCCGCAGCTGCTTCTCGATGACCGAGCCCGAGGTCTCCGGCTCCGATCCGACCACGCTCCGGACCAAGGCCGAGCTGGTGGACGGCGAGTGGGTGATCAACGGGCACAAGTGGTTCACCTCGGGGGCGAACGGCGCGGACTTCGCGATCGCGATGGTGGTCACCGACCCAGACGCCCCTCCCTACACGCGGGCGAGCATGATCCTGGTGCCCGTCGACAGCCCCGGCTTCGAGCTGATCCGGAACGTCTCGGTGATGGGTCACGACCAGGGCCCCGGGCACTGCGAGATCCGCTACACCGACTGCCGCGTCCCCGAGTCCAACCTGCTCGGCGAGCGCGGTGCCGGCTTCGTGATCGCGCAGGACCGCCTCGGCCCGGGCCGCATCCATCACTGCATGCGGGCGATCGGGACCGCCGAGCGCGCCATCGAGATGATGTGCGACCGGGCCAACTCGCGGGACTCCTTCGGGGGTCCGCTGGCCGACAAGCAGTTCGTTCAGGACTTCATCGCCAAGTCGCGGATGGAGGTCGACCAGGCCCGGCTGCTGACCCTCTACGCCGCCTGGCAGATGGACACGGAGGGCAAGCGCCGCGCCCGCCAGGCGATCTCGATGATCAAGGTGGTCGCGGCCAACGTCGTCATGGACGTCCTCGACCGCGCCATCCAGGTGCACGGCTCGCTCGGCATGTCGGACGACACGCCGCTCGCGGGAATGTGGCGCTTCATGCGCATGCTGCGGGTCGCTGACGGCCCCGACGAGGTCCACAAGATGGTGATCGCACGCCGCGAGCTGAATCGTGCGGCAAAGCGGGCGGAGGCGCCCGATTCCGGCGACGGGGAACGGCACGCCCCAGTCACCGGCACCGACGGCTCCGCCGAGCCGGTGAAGGCGACTACCTAGCCGCTTTCGGCGAGCCGGCCGATGATGGCCGTGGCGCGGGCCAGGACTGACTGGTCGCGTGCCGGCAGCTCCTCGATCGCCGAGACCAGCCAGCCGACCCGCCGGCCGCGGTCCTCCTCCAGGGTCTCGCGGCCGGCCGGGGTCAATTCGACCAGGGCGCGACGCCGGTCGTCCGGATCGGCGCGGCGCTTGACGAGCCCGTCCCCCTCGAGCTCACCGACGGTCTGGGCCATCGACTGGGGGCGCACCTTCTCGGCGGCGGCGAGGTCGCTGACGCTGACGGGCCCCTGGCGGTCGAGGCGCCCCAGGACCGCGCCCTGGTGAATCGGGAAACGGTGCTCGGTCCGCAGGCGGCGCATCAGCTGGCCGAGGACCACGCGCAGCTCGCTGGCGGTGCGGGCGGTGTCGATCTCGGTGGTCGCCACGAGCCGAGTATACGGCGAGATAGGCAGGTAACTTGAACAGGTTGCCTGTATATTTTAGGGCGATGCAGGATCGCTACAAGTGGATCGCCCTCTCCAACTGCACCTTGGGCGTCCTGCTGGCGACGCTCGACGCCTCGATCACGCTGATCGCGATGCCGGACATCTTCCGCGGCATCCACCTCGACCCCCTCATCCCCTCCAACAGCTTCTACCTGCTGTGGATGATTCTCGGCTATCTCGTGGTCACCAGCGTCCTGATCGTCAGCCTGGGGCGGCTCGGCGACATGTACGGGCGGGTGCGCATCTTCAACCTCGGCTTCCTCATCTACACGGTCGCCTCGCTGCTGCTGGCGGTCGACTGGCTGACGGGCGAGGCCGGAGCCCTGTATCTCGTGCTCTTCCGCATCGTGCAGGGCATCGGCGGCGCCTGCCTGCTCGCCAACGCGGCCGCGATCATCACCGACGCCTTTCCCGCGAACCAGCGCGGGATGGCTCTCGGGATCAACAACATCGTGGGGGTCAGCGGGATGTTCGTCGGCCTGGTCCTCGGTGGGGTGCTGGCGCCGATCGACTGGCGCCTCGTCTTCCTGATCTCGGTACCGGTCGGTCTCTTCGGCACGGTCTGGGCCTACCTCAAGCTCGAGGAGCGCAGCCAGCCGCGGCGAGGTTCGATCGACTGGTGGGGCAATCTCACCTTCGCCCTCGGGCTGGTGCTGGCGATGGTCTCGGTCACCTATGGGATCCGCCCCTACGGTGGCTCGCCGACCGGCTGGGAGAGCCCGCGCGTCCTGATCCTGCTCGCGTGCTCTCTCTCTTCGCTGATCGCCTTCGTGCTGATCGAGCGGCGCGTTGCGGATCCGATGTTCCGCCTTCCCCTGTTCCGGATCCGGGCCTTCACCTTTGGCACCCTCTCCACCTTCCTGGCGGCCGTGGCCCGTGGCGGCCTGATGTTCATGCTGATCATCTGGCTGCAGGGGATCTGGCTGCCGCGCCACGGCTACGACTTCACCGAGACGCCGCTGTGGGCCGGGATCTACATGCTCCCGCTGACCCTCGGCATGCTCATCGCCGGCCCGACCTCCGGGTACCTCTCCGACCGCTACGGCGCACGGCCGTTCGCCACCGGCGGGATGGTCGGCGCCGCGATCAGCTTCGGCCTGCTCATCGCGCTGCCCATCGATTTCGCGTACCCGCTGTTCGCGCTCGTCCTCCT
>DATDKQ010000108.1:0-6470 GCA_036519915.1 Solirubrobacterales bacterium
CCGCGAGTCGTGCGGGTCGGCGCGGTTGAACCAGGCGAGGGCGGCCTTCATGCCGACCGGGAAGTCCTTCGGGGCGGTGGAGGCCTGATAGCGGTCCTTGACGTAGTCGTCCGAATTCGGCCAGCCGATCGCCACGACCGCAGCGAGCCCGACCGCGGCCGCGCCGGCGAGCATCGGCGCCCGCATCCCGCGCTGTCCGGCGAGTGCCAGGCCGACCGGGACCAGGATCAGGAAGAAGGCGAGCCCGATCGCGCCGAGGATGAAGTCCTTCTCCCATTCGTCGCCGAGATCCCAGACCGGCACAGCCTGGACCAACAGCAGGATCGCCAGCGCACCGAGCAGCCACGGCTGGACCCGAGGCCGCAGCAAGCCCGAGTCGACGCCGAGCAGCATCGCGCCGAGGCCGATCGCGGGCGAGGCGTAGCGCAGGTTGGTCGTGAAGGCGGTCGGGTCCCCCTCGGGGCCGGCGGCGGTCAGCGGGGTCACGAGGTAGGCGAGGCCGCTGAGCAGCGCGACGATCCCGAGCATCCGAATGACCGGGGTGCGCCCGCGGAAGATCGCGAGCAGGAAGCCGCCGATCACGGCCAACAGCACCAGCGGCCAGAGGTCGCCGAAGCTGTCGTGCAGGCCCGGGATCAGGTCGTGGCGGATGACGCCGCCGTCGGGCGGCAGCAGGTAGTGCGCGACGTTGGCCGGGTGGCGGATGTTGATGTCGAGCTGGTCGGGACCCGGCAGCGGTCCCTTGTCGATCCAGGGCAGCGGATTGCCTGCGTGCACCAGGTTCCTGGCGAACCAGAAGCCGCCGGTGACGAGCGAGCTCACCACCCAGATCCAGGTCGCGCGCCAGCGGTAACCGGCGCTGATCGCGATCACGCCGAGCGTGAGGAAGGCGAACGGCGCGAGGAGGTTGAGCTTGGTCCCCAGCGCCAGGCCCGCCGCGAGGCCGGCGACGATCAGCGCGCCGGTCGAGAGCACGGGCCGGACCCCGGCGCCGGAGTAGAAGCCCCGTTCCGCGATGCCGGCCCCGCCCGCCCCGCCCGCGATCGGTCTCACGGTGCCGGCCGCCGCCCGCGCCTGCGCGTCGGCATTGACGAGCACCGCCGCGGAGGCGAGCAGGAAGAAGAGCCCCGCCGTGTCGTTCTTGGCGTCGCCCGGTTGGTAGAGGAGCAGCATGTTCGCGTCGAGGACCAGCGCGATTGCCAGGACCGCGATCGGGCCGCCGCCGTAGGCCCGCGCGAAGGACCACGCCGCCAGCAGGCAGAGCGACATCCAGCCGATGTTGATCAGCGGGGAGAGGAAGTCGTTGCCGAGGAAGAGGACGCCGACCGAATGCAGGAGCTCGGAGTTCTGCGGGTAGAACCAGACCGTGAGGTTCAGGACCTCGGTGAAGTGGAGGGCACCGACCTGGTGGTCCTGGACGAAGCGGGCCGCGAAGGGAGCGTTGTGCCAGGTGGTGTTCGGCAGGTACATGCCGATGTCGAGGCCGGTCTGGGTCGGCATCGCCCAGTGGGCGGCCACCAGCAGCGCTGCCGCGAGGGCCACCGCCATCGCGATCGGGGAAACCAGCGGCGACGGCAACTCGATGCCGCGCCGGGGAGGCCTGAGCAACAGCCCGACCCCAACGCCGACGACGATCGTCGCCAGCAGTACCCAGCCGGGCCGGTAGAGGCCGACGACTCCGACCAGCTCGGCGGTCACAACCAGCAGCGAGAGCCCCAGCACCACCTCGGCGAGCCGGGCCGAGGCCCCCGACCATCCGGGCAGCAGCCGGCCGCGCAGCGCGACCGCTCCGTAGGCCATCGCGGCAGCGACCACGATCAACTCGATCGAGCCCTGGAGGTAGTCGCCGAAGCTCATGCGTGCGCTGCGTCCCCGAGCTCGGCGCAGGTGGAGGGATCGAGCGGTCCGTCGATCTTGTAGACGGCGGCCGGACCGGACTGGATCACGGTTCGCACGTTCGGATCCTTGGAGGTCCAGAGGTTCTGCGGCGGCGCGACGGTCTCGATCACGCCCAGAGCCGGCGTCGTGACGACGTAGTCATAGTGGCCCTCGTTGATCGTCTGCCGCCAGAGCGCGCAGGTGTAGATCGGCCTGAAGGTGCCGTGGTTGCCCTCGTCTCCGAGGTACTGGACGTGGTTGCTCAGGTCATTGCCATAGAAGAAGTACTGACCGAACGCGGAGGCCCGGCCGAACACTCCGATCCGCTCATGGCTCGCCTTTCGGCCCCAGTCCTGGAGCGGCTGCCACTCCGGGGACGCCCGGAACCCTCCGCCCAGCGGCGGTCGGGCGGCGGTGACGTAGCGGTGGTCGAGGTAGTAGTCCTCGCGCACCCGGCCGAGGGCGACGGCCGTGATCGCCATCACGAGCCCGAAGGAGACGAGCAGCACCGGGCTGAGGCGCGCGCGGAAGCCGGCGACCAGCAGAGCGGGGACGCCGACGATCAGGAAGGCCAGCCCGATCGAGGCGAGGTGGTGCTTGAACTCCCAGTTCGACTGGATGACCGTCCCCTGAATCAGCAGGACGGTGAACAGCCCGATCAGGATCCACGGGCGCCACCCGTGGCGGAACCACGGGATCAACGGCAGCAGCAGGAAGCCGACCATGAGGACCGGAGAGACGTAGCGCAGGTTGGCGTCGAACCCGCTCGGGTCGTACGGGTTCCCCGAGGCGGTCAGCGGCGTGAAGATGTAGGCAATCCCGGCGACCATGCCGGTGACGGCCAGGATCCGCATCAGAGCGCTGCCGCCCTTGAAGAACGCCCAGAGGAGGGCGACGATCACCACGGCGAGGATCACCGGCCAGAGCGGCCCCAGCCGGTCGTGCAGGACGGGAAAGATCTTGTGCTGCCAGACCAGCGGGTCGTTGTAGTACTCGCTCAGCTTGTGGGGCGGTCGCGGGTAGAGGTTGACCTGATCCGGCCCGGGCAGGTGGATCGGGCCGATCTTGCGAATCTGGGGGAACGGGTTGAGGGCGTAGACGAAGTTGCGCCCGTACCAGAAGCCGCAGGTGATCACGACCCCGCCTAGCCAGATGCCGAGGGCACGCAGCCAGTGCTGCCGCCCGCCCAGGATCGCCACCCCGACCGTGAACGCGGCGATCGTCGCTAGCAGGGTGATCTTGGTCCCGATTCCTAGCCCGGCGGCGAGCCCGGCCATGAACAGGGGGCCCGCGCCGACCGTGGCGAGGGCCCGCGGGTCGCCCTCCACCGGGACGTCCTCCACCACACCGGTCTCGACCAGGTCCCCGTTCTCGTCGACGGCAGCGGCTGTGGTCGCGCCGCCCCCCAACCGTCGAGACTGCGCCGCCTCGCGGATGGCGTGCGCGCTCGCCGCCCCGTCGACCAGGAAGGCGAGGGCAGCCATCAGGAAGAAGAGGCCGGCGACGTCGTTCGGCGCCTGGCCGGCCTGTGAGCCGACCATCATGTTCGAGTCGAGGACGACCGCGGCGCCGAGCACCGTGACGCCCCCGATTCCGTACGGCCGCCCGACGCACCAGGCGGCCAGCAGGCAGAGCGCGCACCACATCAGGTTGATCAGCGGCGAGAGGAAGTCGGTGTCGAGCGCGACGATCCCGACGCCGTGCAGGAGCTCCGAGTTCTGCGGATAGAACCAGGCCGCCAGCTTGAGCGGATCCGTGAAGTGGAGCGGCCCGATGTGCCCGGTCTGGTCGAACCGGGCCGAGAAGGACATGTGGTACCAGGTGGTGTCCTGGTAGTACATCCCCTGGTCGAGCGCCTGGCCTGTCGGGTGGGCCCAGTGGACGACGACGAGGACCGCGGCCGCGATCCCGATCGCGACCATGATCGGGCTCGAGCGGACCTCCGTCGTCCTCGGCGCTTGGGGCAAGCCTCTCCGGCGGACGAAGTAGGTCGTCCCGAGGCCGGCCGCCACGCTGCCGAGCACCAGGGGGAGTTCCTTGAACAGCCCGAGCGCCCCGATCAGCTCGGAGACCAGGATCAGCATCGAGAGGCCGATCACCACCTCCGCGAGGCGTGCCAGCGCGCCCATCCAGGCTGGGACGAGCAGGGCTCGTAGGTGGTAGGCGCCTAGGCCGAGAGCGGCTGCGATCACCGCCAGCTCCGCCGCGCCGAGCAGGTACTGGCTTGTACTCATCGGCTCAAATCACGCAAAACGCGCACAGCCACATGCCGCGCGCGCGAGCGCGGAATCATATCCGCGGACTAAAGGGGAGGCGCCTTAAGGGCCGTTCAGTCGTGGCCGACGCCGTGGACGATGTAGGCGTGCTCGCCAGGCTTGACCATTCCCAGGCGGCGCGCCTCGCGCTCGAGCGCGGCCGGGCTCGAGACCTCGTGCAGCTGCCTCGTCAGGTCGACCCGTTCCTGCTTGAGCTGCGCGAGCTGCGACTCGCTCGACTTGGACCCCTGCCAGGCCTGCATGAGGTTCACCAGCGGGTTCAGGTAAGAGACCAGCACCAGGAACAGCACGAGCACCAGTGCGATCCGGCCGAGCCGGTCCCAGCGGATCCGGCTCGGACCGCTTCTCCTGCGCACTCGACGTGCTGGCATGGCTCCGGATTCGCCATGCCGTGACGCATTCCTACCGCTCGAAGGCCGAGGCGCCCGGGAATTTCGCCCGGTCGCCAAGCTCCTCCTCGATGCGCAGCAGGCGGTTGTACTTGGCGACTCGATCGGAGCGCGCTGGGGCGCCGGCCTTGATCTGGCCCGCCCCCGTGCCCACCGCGAGATCGGCGATCGTCGTGTCCTCGGTCTCCCCCGAGCGGTGTGAGATCACCGTGGTGTAGCCGGCGTCGCGGGCGATCTGGATCGCTTCGAGCGTCTCGGTGAGCGTGCCGATCTGGTTGACCTTGATCAGGATCGAGTTGGCGACGCCCTGCTCGATGCCCCGCCGCAGCCGCTCGGGGTTGGTGACGAAGAGGTCGTCCCCGACGAGCTGGCAGAAATCCCCGATGCGCTCGGTCAGCGCCTTCCAGCCGTCCCAGTCCTCCTCGTCCATTCCGTCCTCGATCGAGACCACGTGGAACCGCGCACGGACGTCGTGCCAATACTCGGCCATCTCCTCGGAGGTAAGCGTGCGCCCCTCGTGCTCGAGCACGTACTTGCCGTCCTCGTAGATCTCGCTGGTCGCCGGGTCGAGAGCGATCAGCACGTCCTCACCGGGGGCGTAGCCCGCCCCCTCGATCGCCGCGACCAGGAAGTCGAGCGCCGCCTGGTTCGACTCCAGGTCCGGAGCGAAGCCGCCCTCGTCGCCCAACGCCGTGGAGAGCCCCCTCGCGCCGAGGGCCCCCTTGAGTGCCTGGTAGACCTCGGCTCCGACGCGCACGCAGTCGGCGAACGTCGGGGCGCCGGCCGGCACCACCATGAACTCCTGGAAGTCGACGGCGTTGTCGGCGTGAGCACCGCCGTTCAGCACGTTCATCATCGGCACCGGGATCAGCTCCGCCGGACCGGCGTCCTTGGCGCCGGTTGCCGCATAGAGCTCGGCGAAGTAGTCGTAGAGCGGCTGGCCCGTATCGGCCGCGGCCGCCCTCGCGGTGGCCAGCGAGACCCCGAGGATCGCGTTGGCGCCGAGGCGGCCCTTGTTCGGGGTTCCGTCGAGCTCGATCATCGTCCGGTCGAGCGCCGACTGCTCGGCGGCTCGCGCACCCCCGATCGCCTCCGCGATCTCCCCGTTCACATTGGCGACGGCCTTGGCGACTCCCTTTCCGCCCCAGAGGTCTCCTCCGTCGCGGAGCTCGACGGCCTCGAATTCGCCGGTGGAGGCTCCCGAGGGAACGATCGCGAGGCCGCGAGCGCCCGAGTCGAGCACGACCTCGACCTCGACCGTCGGGTTGCCCCGCGAGTCGAGCACCTGTCGGCCGTGGACGTTCTCGATGGTCGCCATGGGGGCGGGAAACCTACCGGGCGGCCCTACTCGGCGTCCTCGACCAGGCGCCGGGTCGCCTGGCGCAGGGCGAGCTCGGGATCGACGCCGAGCTGCCGCGAGACCGCGACGGCCTCGAGCAACAGCTCGCCAACCATCCGCTCGGCCTGGTCACGTTCCTCGGGATCCGCCGAAGGCGCTCCGGGCTTCTCGCTTCCTGCCGACCCCTCCGGGTCGAGCCGGCGGAGCAGCTTGCGGGCGTAGAGCAGGGCGGGCAGGTTCTCGGGCAGCCCCTCGAGCGGCTCGCGTTCGCCGGTGCCCTCCACCTCGCGCTTGATCTCCTCCCACTGGGCCAGCACCTGGCCCGCGGTCTCGAGTTCGCGGTCGCCGTAGACGTGCGGGTGGCGGCGGATGAGCTTGGCTGCGCAGGACTCGGCGACAGCCGCCAGATCGCCCTCGCCGCGCTCCTCGAGCAGCAGTGAGAGGAAAAGCACCTGGAAGAGGACATCGCCGAGCTCGTCGACCATCGCCTCCGTGTCGTCGCGAGAGGCGGCATCGGCCAGCTCGTAGGCCTCCTCGACCGTGTGCGGGACGATCGAGCGGGCGTCCTGTTCGCGGTCCCAGGGGCAC
>DATDKQ010000109.1:0-2888 GCA_036519915.1 Solirubrobacterales bacterium
CCGGAGCCTATTCATACGAGCAGCCATCAGAGGATTGCGAGTGGATTGAGGGGCGATCCGGTTCCCCCGGAGATGCGGAGTGGCGCCGCGACGAACAGGAACTCCCAGCGGTCCACTTCCTCGCATGACCTGGCCAGCGCATCGAGATGCAGGTAATCGAGCAGGTGGACGCCCATCGCGGTCAGGGTGAGCACATGCATAGGGAAGCCGACGCCCTCGGCGACGCTCGGGGCGGTGTCGCTGTTGCCGTCACAGCCGAGGGCGGCCACCCGGCGCTCGGCCAGGAACTCCGCGCATTCGGGATGCAGCCCTGCCTTGGAACTGGCGGTATCCCACGGTCCCTGCTCGTCGAGGCGGCTCGCATGTCCGGTCCGGACGAGAAGGACGTCGCCCTCCCCGACCGTCACCGCCTGCTTGCGCTCCGCCTCCCCCAGGTCCCCGGGTAGGACGCTGTCGCCGGGCTCGAGCCAGCCCACCCCGCGCACCCTGGGGATGTCGAGGAGGACGGCCCGCCCGACCAGCCCGTCCTTCAGGACCTCGACCGTCTCGACCTCTGCTCCGGCCGCGGAGACCGAGTCGCCAGGACGTCCGTTGTAGAGGGTCCCGTCGTAGGAGACGTGACAAAGGGCGTCGAGATGGCTGTGCGAGTCGTTGTGGTAGTCGACGCCGATGTAGTCCTTGGCGAAGGCGAGCCCGTCGGGATGATCCCTGGCGCCGAGCATCGTCATGCGGTGATCGGCCGGCTCGGGGTTGTCGGGCTCTCGTCGGGTGTTGAGCGGACGGCTCAGGCTGATCGTGATCCCGCTTTGCACCAGCCCGGCTGCCGCCGCCACGCGCTCCCGCGTCAGGTGGTTGAGGGCCCCCCGGTCGTCGTCCGGCCCCCAGCGCCCCCAGTTCGAGACGCGTTCAAACAGGTCCCGGAACTCGGCAGCCGAGACGATCCTGCCGCCCAGCTCGTTCATTCGCCCGTGACCGTGATCGAGAACGAGGCTTCATAGCTCTGCAGGGGGATGCCCATCGTGGAGCGCTGCTCCACATAAGTGCCCAGGCCTCCGCGCTGGCCCAGGAGCTCCTCCCCCCGGTTCAGGAGCGAGCAGCCGACCATTCCGGCGGCGGGGACGAACGCGGCCTCGAGCTCTACGGCCTCGGGCGACACGGTCAGTGCCTCGAATCCATCGACCACCCGCTCGCCGATCATCCCGGCGTTTCGGCCTCGGAGCGCTCGGATTCGTGCTCCTCGTCCGAGGTCAGCGAGAGCAGGTAGGGGCGGCCGCCCGCCATCTCGATCGCGACGCGCGCGATGACCTGCTGCATCGTGATCGTTCGCTGGGGCCGTCCGTTGCCGATGAACGTGGCTGCCCAGCGCGGGATGGTGGCCAGGCGGTTCTTGAAGCCGGTCAGGAAGGCCAGGTGGACGAACAGCCACGCTATCCAGCCGAGGAAGCCCGACAGCCGGATGCCCTTGAAGCTGACCACCGCGCGAAACCGGGAGATGGTCGCCATGCTGCCCAGGTCCCGATAGCGGAAAGGCCGGGCTTCCTCGCCGCGGAGGCGGTGCAAGATCGTGCTCGAGGCGTGGAGGCCCTGCTGCATTGCCACCTCCGCCACGCCGGGGAGCTCGTCCAGGGACATCATGTCGCCGATCGCGAACACCTCGGGATGCCCCGGCAGCGTGCAGTCGGGAAGCACGCTGACCCGGCCGGCGCGGTCCACCTCGGCACCGGTCGCCTCGCCCAGCATCCGAGCAAGCGGTGAGGCCTCGACGCCCGCGGCCCAGACCTTGGTGCGCGTGGCTATCCGTCGTTCCTCGTCGCCCGACTTGACGACTACCCCGTCGCGATCGACGTCCGTGACGATGCTGGACATGTGAAGCTCGATTCCGAGGCGCTGGAGGCCCCTCGCCGCCTTGCTAGAGAGCCGGTCACCGAACGTCGCCAGTACAGCCCCGCCGCCGTCGAAGAGCAGGATCCTCGCGTCCCGCGAGTCGATCTCCCGGAAGTCGTTCTTGAGTACCCGGCGGGAGAGCTCGGCGATCTGGCCCGCGATCTCCACCCCGGTTGGCCCGCCCCCGACCACCACGAAGGTGAGCCACGCCCGCCGCTCGTCCGGGTCCTGCTCGAGCTCGGCCATCTCGAACGCCCCGAAGATCCGCCCCCGCAGCTCGAGCGCATCGTTGATCGTCTTCATGCCCGGCGCCCAGCGCGAGAACTCGTCATGACCGAAGTAGGAGCCGCCGGCCCCAGCCGCCACGATCAGGCTGTCGTAGGTGAGCTCGATCAAGCCACCGTCGACGCGCGTAGCCGTCACCGTCCGAGCCTCGAGGTCGAAGCCGGTCACCTGGGCCAGCTCGACCTCGACGTTCCTCTGCCGGCGCAGAACGTTCCGGATCGGGGGGGCTATCTCCCCCTCCGAGAGGATTCCGGTCGCGACCTGGTAGAGCAGTGGCTGGAAGAGGTGGTGGTTGTGACGGTCGACCAGCGTCACCCGCACGCGGCTGCGCCTGAGCCTGCGCGCGGCGAACAGGCCGCCGAAGCCTCCGCCCACGATCACGACTCGATGGGGGTCGGAGGCCATCGGCGTCGGTGAGCCTCCTAGGCGGCCAGGCGCTCGAGCAGGTGGTCCCCCACCCGCAGCGCGTTGGCCATGGCCGTGAGCGCCGGGTTGACTGCGCCGATGCTCGGGAAGAAGCTCGTGTCCACGACGTAGAGGTTGTCGAGCTCGTGGGCCTTGCAGTTGACGTCGAGCACCGAGTCCGCCGGGTCGGATCCGAACCGGCAGGTCCCGGCCTGATGCGCGACCCCCGCGACCGGGATCTCGTTCTTCAAGTAGGCGTCGTGCGGCAGGAGGTGGCCGTCGTGCATCCCGATCGCCCCGAGCATGGATTTGAG
>DATDKQ010000110.1:0-4591 GCA_036519915.1 Solirubrobacterales bacterium
AATCGACCGCCGCGGTCTGCAGCTCTTCCGAAGCGAGCGCGCCCAGCTTGTCGGAGAAGCGCTCGATCAGTGCGATCTCGGAAGGGCCGCGGGGCACCCTCCGCTGGTCGACCAACTCGTATCCGTGCGCCGCGAACCAGGCGGCGAACGTCGCGCCATCCCACCCCGTGACAACGTCCACCGGCTCCTGCTCACGGCCGGCGTCCGTGTCCGGTGGAGCGGCGCGGAAGACCAGGTCGGCGATCGGGGAGCCATTCATCGGCCGGGGGTACAGACCCAGGGTTCGCGCTCGGACGGCGAGCGTTCCCCCCGCTCGGAGCATTGCCGCGGCCGTGTCGAGGCGGGCCCCGAGATCAGAGGGGGAACAGCGCTCGAGGCCGTGGGTCCAGACGACGAGATCGAACTCCGAGATCCGCTCCATCGCCGGAGCGTCCATCTGCTCGAGGCGAGCGGCTTGGCTGAGATCGATCCCGTTCACGGTCGCAGTCGGGGGCCCGATCAGCGCGACCTCGCGTTCCGCCACCTGCACGGGAAGCTCGAACGGTGGGTCTGCCTCCGCGTCGTCGTTCGAAGCCAGCGGCTCGCCCGGTCCCGAGAGGCGCTCGAGCAGGCCCGCGGAGTAGATCCTCGATCCGGTCACGCTCTTCACCTGGTGCCGGCGGTCGATGGCGGGTATGGGATCGGTCGGCTCGCGGCGATCTTCACGTTGGAAGCTCTGCGCCATCTCGATCAGGTCAGCGGACGTGACGCATCGCGCGTCGGGCCGATCGGCGATTCGCCGCATCATCTCGGCCACTTTCGCCACGACGTCATCGGCAACCGTCCCGTCGTAGATGCGCATGTTGGTACCGACGGCGTCCGCGAGTTTGTCGCCCTCTTTCGGCCCGAGCTTTGCGCGCAGCCGCTCTCGGAACCGGTCGAGCGCGGCCCGGCTTGCGTCCCGGTCGGCGAGCATGAGCTCGAATGAGTGAGACACGAAAGTGGCCACACGCGGGATTTCATTGGCAGACGCCGGCATGCCGGAGATCGGATCACCCGTGGTCAGGTTGGGCGCGAACGACCGGGTCCCCTGGGAGGCGCGGTTGTCGCGAATCAGGATCCAGGTGAGGGGCAGCTCGAGGACGCTGCCAACCCAGTAGGGCTGAGTGCGGGTCTTCATCCAGTCCGCGACCTCCGAGTGCCACTGCACGTTGACGGATGCGTCGATCGCGATCCCGAATTCCTCGAGAATCGGGAAGTGATCGTCGGTGATGCGGTAGCCGCCGGCCCGGTAGGCGATCGGAGGCTTTCCCGTTCGGCGTTCGAACAGGTCCACCGCCAGCTCCATCACCCGCCTGAACTCTTCGGCGTCCTTGCGAAGCATGTTCCCGGCCAGGGAGCGAATGCTCTCATCGTTCGAGCGGGCAAGGTGCTCGGGGTGGACATGGAGCTGGACCTCGTGTCCCCGGGCGGCGATCGCCTCGACCACCCTCTCCAGCGCCTCCTGACCGAACTGGAACTCGAGCAATACGTCGACGAAGAAGCAGCCTCTGTACCCACAGTGCTCCAGGAGGTCCATGTGGAGGCCGATGCCGTGTTGCTCGCCGCCGCCCCAGTCGCCGAAGATCAGCTGGTCGACGGTCCGTTCGGGATCGGGGTTGCGCTGACGCGCCACCGAGGCCTCGGTATCGATGGTGAACCAGAGCGCGAGCCCCGGCTGCTCCACCGTGACAGGTGGAGGCGGCATGCGCCGCTCCCCGAGAATCCCCTCGAGGTCGATGGCTTCCCGCTGCCCAGAGCCCAACATGGCGGGATGTAGCATAGGTTCGGCCTTGGGGCACGGGTGAATGTGACGTCGCCATGCAACATATGCGGTGGGACGGAGTTCGTGCCCGGACCCGGGGGTCGCACCACGCTCGGCGGGAACCCTCGATGCAACACCTGTGCTTCGCTGGAGCGCCACCGCGCGCTGCGGGCGGCCTTCGTCGCGCTTCCGCCCGAGACGCTGTCCTGGCGCCGAGCTCTCCAGTTCGCGCCCGACCCGTCCCTGGAGGAGGAGTGGTTCAAGACGTTCGAGATCTCGGAGTACGAGGGGGACAACAGCATCGACGTGCAGTCGATCGACCGCTCGGACGAGAGCTACGACTTCCTCAGCCTCAGCGCGGTCTTGGAGTTCGTCCCCGACGACCGCAAGGCGTTCTCCGAGCTCTCCCGGATCGGCTCGGACAAGCTCTTCATGCACATGACCTTCGGTTCACCGCTCACCGCCTCGGAAACCAGGACCTTCGAGGCGCCGAAGGGCCCGTACGGAAGGGTGCACGACTACGGCGCGGACATCGAGGAGTGGTTCGACAGCGCCGGGCACGGGCTGTCCTCGCTGGTGGGGCATATCGCCGATCCCGTCACCGGGGACGACAGCTACGGCTTCGGGTTCTTCCTCAGGGATCGGGAGGAGGCCGAGACGGTCCACCGGGTCTTCAACGAGGGATTGGACGTCGAATCCTCGTTGACGCTGAAGACGCCGGACTGACAGGCAGGCTCTAGCCGATCCCGCCGTCGGCCGACGCGCCGTCGCCGCCGAGGATCTCGTAGGTGCCGGTCTCCTCCGAGAAGCGGGCCAGCCCGGCCGCCTTCGCCTCCTGGACCACAGCGCGGGCGACGCTCGCGGCCACGTCGCGGTTGAAGACCGAGGGGATGATGTAGTCCTCGGCCAGGTCGTCGTCTGTGACGACCTCGGCGATGCCGCGAGCGGCCGCCAGCTTCATCTCTTCGGTGATCCGGGGGGCTCCGGCGTCCAGAGCGCCGCGGAAGATCCCGGGGAAGCAGAGGACGTTGTTGATCTGGTTCGGGTAGTCCGAGCGGCCGGTGGCCATGATCCGAACGTACTGGTCGGCCTCCTCCGGCATCACCTCTGGAGTGGGGTTGGCCATGGCGAAGACGATCGCGTCGTCGTTCATCTTCGCCAGGGATTCGGGCTCGAGCAGGCCGGGACCGGAGAGCCCGATGAACAGGTCGCAGCCCTCGATCACCTCGTTCGGCCCGCCACTGAGCTTCTCCGGATTGGAGTTCTCGGCGTACCACCGCTTGATCGGCGACATCCCCCCGTCGACGTAGTCGAAGCGGTCCGTCGAGATCGCGCCCTGGCGGTCGCAGCCGATGATCTGGGTGATCCCCGACTCCTGCATCATCTTCGTGCAGGCGACCCCGGCGGCGCCGAGGCCCAGCATCAGGACCCGCAGGCTCTCGATCGGCTTGCCGACGATCTTCAGCGAGTTGAACAGCGCCGCCATCACCACCACGGCGGTGCCGTGCTGGTCGTCGTGGAAGACGGGGATGTCGAGCTCCTCCTTGAGCCGGTCCTCGATCTCGAAGCAGCGCGGGGCGGAGATGTCCTCGAGATTGATCCCGCCGAAGGTGGGGGACAGGAGCTTGACCGTCTGGATGATCTCCTCTGGGTCGTTGGTGGCCAGGCAGATCGGGAAGGCGTCGACCTGGGCGAACTCCTTGAAGAGCATCGCCTTGCCCTCCATCACCGGCATGGCGGCCTCGGGCCCGATGTCGCCGAGGCCGAGGACGGCCGAGCCGTCGGACACCACCGCGACGGTGTTCGCCTTGATCGTGAAGTCGAAGGCCTTTGTCTTGTCCTCGGCGATGTATTCGCAGACTCGGGCGACGCCGGGCGTGTAGGCCATCGAGAGGTCGTCGCGGGTCTTCAGCGGGTACTTGTTGTGCTGCTCGATCTTGCCCTTCTTGTGCATCTCGAAAGTGCGGTCGGTGAAGCCGAGCACGCGCGCGCCGCGGGTCGAGCCGATCGAGCGGAGGATCTCCTCCCAGTGCTCGGGGCTGTTGGCATCGATCGTGAACTCGCGGACCCGCTTGCCCTCGTCCCCTGCGCCGGGGATCAAGTCGACCGAAACGAGCGCGCCGCCGGCCTCCACGATCTCGGCCGTCAGCTTGCCGAGCGGCTCCTGGCGCGCGTCGAGCTCGACGCGGACGGTGACGCTGTACTGAGCGGAGGCGGGCATGGCGCGCACAGGATACGTGGGTCCCTGCGCGCGCCAGCGGCTGAAAACCGGCGATGAAGGGGGAGAGGACGAACACCGCTATGAAAGGGGAGAGGGACGAACACCGGCGATGAAGGGGAGAGGGACCGAAGTTGGCGCCTTACTCACCTGGTGGGTGAGAAAGGCGCCAATACCGACCGCTTGATTGCCCAGGTTGGCCGGTCGGCAGCACGGCGTCATCAGCGCGGCACAGCTCCGCGAAGCAGGAATCGGCGATCAGGGCATCTCGAGGCGAGCGAAAGCCGGTGGCCTGCACCGCCTTCATCGCGGTGTGTATGCAGTCGGGCATGCCCGACTCACCTTCGTAGGCAAGTGCATGGCGGCTGTCCTCGCGCTGGGGAAAGCAGGCTTCGTCAGTCACCAAAGCGCCGCCGCACTTTGGGGCATGGTGAAGCCATACACAGGACCCATCCACGTCACGGTCCCGGGCGACGGCGGTCGCAGAAAGCGGCGAGGAATCACGATCCACCGATCCCGCTCCCTCATTGCCGGTGTTCCGCCGGGCGCTCAGGCGGGCGCTTGACCTACGGCTCGTGAGCTCGGCGGAC
>DATDKQ010000111.1:0-6565 GCA_036519915.1 Solirubrobacterales bacterium
GACCAGCAAGGCGGCTCGGCTCGGCTGCGATCTGGCGCGCGGCGCGATCGCCCTGGTGGCGGAGATCGAGTCCGCCTCCCCGAGCCACGCGACTGCTCTGGTCGAGGGCGAGTACGACGGCTCGCTTGCGGAGCTGGCGGACGGCCGCCTCTACGCGATCCTGCCCGCGCGCGGCGGCGATGACGCTCCGGAGACGACGCTGCGGGCGGCGGGGCGAATCGCAAATCGGCTGCGGAAGCACGGCATGGCCGCGGTCTCGTCGTTCTATCCGGACCCGGGCGAGCTCCACCGCGCGATCAAAGAGGCCGAGCTGGTCCTCGACGTGATCACCCGCGAGCCGGAGATCGCCGAGGCGCTCGAGGAGGGGATCGCGGCGAGCGGGGTCTACCGGTTGCTCTTCCGCGCACTGATCTCGGACCCGGAGGAGGTGCGGAGTTTCTACGGGGATACCGTCGAGCCCCTGGTTCGCTACGACGACCAGTACCGCTCCGACCTGCTCGGGACGCTCGAGGAGTATCTGGCGAGCGACTGCAACATGAACGCGACCGCGAGAGCGATCTTCGCCCACCGCCACACCGTCGCCTACCGGCTGGAGCGGGTCAAGGAGCTGACCGGGCTCGACCCGCAGATCTCCGAAGACCGCGAGCGGCTCGGCCTCGGCATCAAGGCGTACCGGATCCTTGCGCCGGCCCTGCCTCGATAGCGGCCGCCGCTAGATCTCCTTGCGGAAGGGGACGAGCCGATAGACCGAGCCCTTGCTGCCCTGCTTCAGGCCCCGCTCGGTGAGCACGTAGATGTGCCCGGCGTTGTCCTGGCCGAGAGAGGAGAGGTAGCGGATGTTGAAGCGGAAGCTCCGCTGCTTGCCCGCGCGTCGTCCGAGGCGCGGGCGGAATCCGTAGAGCTTCCCGGTGCAGAAGTCGGCGAACATGTAGTCGCCGACGATCTCCCGGCCACGGATCCGAGCGAGCCGCGGGTCGCGAACCACGTATCCGCCCGTAATGGCGCACCCGGGGTGGTGGGGATAGGCCAGCGCCGGCAGGACCGTGGCGCTCCGCGGAATGCCGCCCCTGAAGGCGGCGAACCCCTCGTACGCGGGCCAGCCGAAGTTCGCGCCGCGCGCCCTGGCGATAGGCAGGTAGTCGATCTCCTCGTAGCGGTCGTTGCCGACGTCGCCTATCGCGATCGTCTTGGTGCGGCGGTCGAAGGAGAAGCGGCGCGGATTGCGCAGGCCGTACGCCCAGATCTCATCCCGCCCCTGCCGGCCCACGAAGGGATTGTCCGGCGGGATCGTGTACGGCTTTTGTTCGGCGGCGGTGTTTGCGGCCGCCGTTGATGTTGGCGTGGGATCGATGCGCAGCAGCTTGCCGAGGAGGAGGTCGAGGTTCTGCGCGTTGTCCGCGGAGTCTCCGGCCGGACCTCCGTCGCCGGTTCCCATGTAGAGGTACCCGTCCGGGCCGAAGACGATCAGCCCGCCGTGATGCGCCGGAGTGGGCTCCGGGATGGTCAGGATTGCGCGGCGAGAGCTCGGGTCGGCCACCAGCGGGTCGCCGGCGCTACGCCGGAACTCGTCCACCTGGAGGGCGTCGCCGCGGTCGTTGTAGGAGACGTAGAAAAGGCCGGTTCGGGCGTAGTCGGGCGGGAAGGCGATCGCGGCCATTCCTGGATCGCCCCCAGGGCCGTTGTGCTTGACGAGCGGGTGGATGTCGAGGAAGGGTCGCGGGAGGAGGTGGTCGTCGTCGATGATCCTGACCGCGCCTCGCTTCTGGACCACGTAGAGCCGCGAGTTTTGCCCCGAGGGCTGGGTCAGGTAGACGGGTTCGCGCAGCTGTGCGATTCGCTGCAACGTGACGAACTTGGGCCCCAGGGTGCGGCCCTCCTGGACGGTGATGCCGACGATCGCCGCCCCGATCGCGACGAGGGCAGCGACGAAGGTCTCGATCCGGCGACGGCTCAGGGTGGTCCGCATGGGAGGGGTCCTGCGCGAGGCGAGGCCCAGGTTATTAGCCGCTCATGCGGCCGCTTTCGTCAGTGCTTGCGGACGAACCGGTAGACCGGGCCATTGAGCGACGTGGCGTAGAGCGAGCCGTTGGCCGTCTCGCCGAATGAGCTCAGGCCGGCTACCCGCAACCCCGTGCCGCGATTCTTTCGCGCGCCGCCCAGGGCGGGGATCAGGGAGCGAACCTTGCCGCTGCAGAAGTCGCCGTAGACATAACGGTGGAAGAGCGGCCGCAGCCGCGAGTCGCGGACCACGTAACCGCCGATGAGCGCGCAGCCCGCTCCGGAGATGCTGCGGACCTTGATCGGTTTCACCGTTTGGCTCGGGGTGGGGGGATGCGCGCCCGAGAACGGGGCGAACCCCTCGAAGTCGTTCCAGCCGAAGTTCGCTCCGTTGGCCGCCGCGAACGGCACGTAGTCGATCTCATCGAAGCGGTCCTGGCCGACATCCCCGATGGCGATCCGCGGCTGACCGGGGTCTGTGACCAGGTCGAAGGAGAATCGGTACGGGTTGCGCAGCCCGATCGAGTAGATGCCGACCGCCCCGGAGGACGGGTTGATCCGGAGCAGCTTGCCGAGACGCGAATTCGGGTTCTGGGCGTTGTCGGGTTGGTCGCCCGCTCCGCCGCCGTCTCCCGTGCCCGCGTAGAGCATGCCGTCGGGCCCGAACTGGAGTTGACCGCCGTTGTGGTTCGACTGGTTGGGGTGGGGGATCGTGACGAGCGGTCGCAGGCTCGCGGGGTCGGCGTGCCGCCCGTTCGCGTCGGCGCGCAGTTCCGCGATCACGAGGTTTCCGGCACCGTTCGTGAAGTAGACGTAGAGCAGCCTCGAGCTCGCGTAGTCGGGCGCGAAGGCAGCCGAGAGCAGGCCTCGCTCCCCGCCGGTCGAGACATTGCCGGCGATGCTGGTGAAGTTGCGGCGCTTGCGTCCCTGGACGAGCCGGATCCGCCCGC
This sequence comes from Solirubrobacterales bacterium, assembly GCA_036519915.1. GTDB lineage: Bacteria > Actinomycetota > Thermoleophilia > Solirubrobacterales > 70-9 > DASUPK01. Next base: position 2,949 of record DATDKQ010000111.1, read on the forward strand.
CCCGTTCGACCACGATCACACCGGGGACGCCCGGCGCCGAGGTCACGTAGGTGGGGCTCTGGAAACGGCCGATCCGCTTCAGCTTCACCCTGGGCTTGGCCTCCGTGACGGCGGTGCCGAGGACGAGCGCACCGAGCGCCGCGAGTGCTAGTGCGATGGTGAGGCGTCTCATTGCGCGAGACGGTAGACGGGGCCGTCCAGCGACACGACGTAGATGTGGCCCTGGTTGTCCTCGCCGAACGAGGAGAGGCTCGGCACATTCAGGCCCACCGGCCGATCATCGCGTGCACGCGGCGTCGCCGGCTGGAAGCTGTGCAGCTCACCGGCGCAGAAGTCGCCATAGACATAGCGGCCGAACAGCGCGGGGAGCGAGCGGTCGCGGACGACATAGCCGCCGGTGACCGAGCAGCCATCGTCGTGGCTGTAGGTGAGGATCGGAAAGACCGCGTTCGGCGCGGTCTGATCCTGGTTGAGGCGGTTGGTGCCTTCGAACGCTGACCAGCCGAAGTTGTTGCCGCAGACGCGCTCCGCCGCGACGTAGTCGATCTCCTCCTGGGTGCTCTGTCCGACGTCGCCGATCAGTAGGGAGCCCGTGCCCCGATCGAAGCTGAAGCGCCAAGGGTTCCGCAGGCCGTAGTCGCAGATCTCGGGAAGGGCTCCCGATCCGAGCGGACCCGACGAGGGAGCCGTGTACGGGCGGCCATCGCTCGGCCGTGGGTCGATTCGGAGGATCTTGCCGAGCAGCGAGTCGACGTTCTGGCCGTTGCGCTTCGGATCGTCGGCGATCCCGCCGTCTCCCGTGCCGATGTAGAGCTGCCGGTCCGGGCCGAAGAGGAGCAGGCCGCCGTTGTGATTGGAGGCGAAGTCGTCCATGTGCAGGAGCTCGCGCTGGCTCGATCGGTCGAATGAGCCGTCGTCGCCGACCGTGTAGCCGACCACGTGCTGGTCCTGATCGTTCCCGGTGTAGTACGCATAGACGAGCCGAGACGTTCGGAAGTCCGGCGGGAAGGCGATGGAGAGCAGGCCCTGCTCCTCCCCGTCGGAGTCGACCTGATCGGTGATGTCAAGCGCGGGAGTCGAGACCACCTGACCGTCCCGCACGATTCGCACGGCTCCCTGCCGCTCGACCACGTAGAGGTCGGCACTGCCGGGCGGCTCCGTGATGTAGTCGGGCTGGTCGAAGTCGCCGACCTTCTCCAGCTTCACCTGGCCGTTCCCTGCAGGCGGCTGCTGCGCGGCGGTACTCCCCGGGCTGGGCGAGTCGGAACCGTCGCCGCACCCGGCGATCAGGGCGGCCAGCACGACCGGAGCGACGAGGACGGACAGGCGGCGAGGCGAGCTCATGCCGCAGATGAAACACGCGGGCGGGGCGCTCGGTGCGCCCCGCCCGGGTGAGCCCCTATTGCGCTTTCGGTGGCCCCTAGCCCTCCAGCATCGCCAGCATCGGATGCGTGAGACCGTGCTCGGCACAGAGCTCCGGGACGGTCTCGGGCTTGAAGGAAAGCCCATAGCCGGCACCCAGCTCCGCCAGCTTCTCCGGGTCGAACTCCCCGGCCATCAGAGTCGCCATCTCGTCGAAGAAGTGCTCGAAGCCGCCCGGAGCGATGATCTCGAGGATCCGGCACGGGGTCTCGTCCGGGTTCCAGAACGTGTGCCACTGGTTGCGCGGCTTGAACGCCAGGTCGCCCTCCTCGGCGTAGACGACGTCGTCGCCCAGCTTTGCGCCCATGCGGCCCTCGAGGACGAAGCTGTACTCGTCCTCGCGCTCGTGGATGTGCACCGGCGCAACCAGCGTCTTCGGCGGGATCGGATGCTCGACCAGCGAGAACCCGCCGCCGGTCTCCTCCGCCCAGGCCATGAAGCGAACCCCAACGGATCCCAGGTCGACCGCCTTGCCCTCGTCGGGCCCAAGGATGCGCGGGCCCTGGCTCGCGTCGAAGCGGACCCTCTTTTCCTGCGCCGCAGTCTCCATCTCCTTCTCCTTTTCGATAAACGGTGTGTTAGTCGAAGCTCGAGCACTGTAACATTCCAATTGACGGCATGTCAACCCAAAAGACGAACAACCGGAAATACGAGCTGAAGGCACGCGCCGAGAGCCAGGAGCGAACACGCCAGCAGATCGCCAAGGCCGCCGCCGGTCTACATGAGGAGGTCGGCCCGGCCGGGACGACCGTGGCGGAGATCGCTCGCCGGGCCGGTGTCAGCCGCCTGACCGTCTACAAGCACTTCCCGGACAACGCCTCCCTCTACCCGGCCTGCTCGGCCCACCACTTCTCCGAGCATCCGCTGCCCGACTTTCAGGCGGCACTGGCGCCTGCTGATCCCATCGAGCGGCTCGGCTCATTGCTGCGAACGGTCTACGGGAGCTGGTACCGGCAGCAGCGACGGATGATGGGGAACCTGCAGCGCGACCGGCGCTCCGACCCGGCGCTGGACGAGTTCATGACGGCCAACTCCGACGTCGCCCTCGGCGGCCTTGCCGATGCCGTGACGGCGGGCTTCGAGCTCGGCCCGGATCAGGCGGCTCGCGTGCGCTCCCTAACCCGGGTCGCGCTCGACTTCTGGACCTGGGATCGCCTCACCGGCGAGGGCATGGACGATGAGGCGGCCGCCGAGCTGATGACCGACGCCGTCGCGGCCGTTGCCGGTGTCCCGGCTACTGCCCTTTGAGCTCTGACTTCTGCTGCTGGTTGCCGGCCTGGCCGATGACGTCGCTGGGCTTGATCGGCACGACCTGACCGGCATCGTTCACCCGCGTCTGCGGAGGCGCGCTTGAGATTCGCACGACGAACTCTCCCTCCGGGATCGAGCCGTCGGCGGTGACGGCCTTCGCCTTGCCCTGCAGGCCTGCGGCGACGCGGTAGTGGACCGTGTAGGTACCCGCCTGCACCGGAGTCACGTTCCAGACCATCTCGCGGGTGTCGTTGGCAGCCAGCGAGCCGAAGCTGAAGGTGTCGGTCTGCGCCGCCTCGGCTCCGGCCGACGCGGTCTGGCCGGCGAGCTTCGGAAAGCCCTCCTCGAGGATCCAGACCGGCCGGAAGGGGATGGCGAGGCCCTGCTGCTCGGAGCGGACCGAGAACGAGCCCTGAGCCTGGGGCAGGTTCTGACTCGCGGCGCTCGTGCCGGTGCTCGTGGTCCCGGTGCTCGTGGAGCTCGACTCGCCCGTGTTGGCGTTCGAGGTCGTGAAGATCGTGATCGCCAGGTCGGGGATCGCCTTGTCGCCGGTGTTCGCGACCGAGAGGGTCAGGTTCGAGTTCTCCGCGAGCTTCTGCTTGCTGGGGAAGTTCGCGCTCACGATCTGAACCGGGAAGTCGCCCTCCGGCTCGTTCGCATCCTGGCGCTCGCCCCCGCCGCACGAGGCGACCCCCGTCGCCATCAGGGCTACCGCCAACCCGATCCCGGCACGCTTGCGGGCCCTCACCGCAAGGGCTGTCGAGGCGCTCTCCTCCAAAGGCGCGGCCAACATAGCACGCACCCTACTCGCGCCATTCCACCTCCGAATCGTGAGTTCCGGGGGTTTTGCAGAGCGGGTTGTGGGTGGCGAACGGCCCCGCCATCACATACTCTTCCGGTGCGCCGCTTTGGTGGCGTGCGGGGCCGCGCCCCAGGATGGGGGG
>DATDKQ010000112.1:0-5574 GCA_036519915.1 Solirubrobacterales bacterium
GAGCTGGTCCGGGCGCAGCTCCGCCGAGGGCGGGCGCTCCAGCACGGAGTCGGGGATCAGCTCGCGGTCCTCCTGTTCGTTCCTCCAGCGGACCAGCCGGTAGACGAGCAGCTTGAAGACGTCCTTGATCACGGCGAAGCCCCCGGCCATGTCCCCATAGAGCGTCGCGTAGCCCACCGAGAGCTCGCTCTTGTTGCCGGTGGTGAGCACGAGCCAGCCGAACTTGTTGGAGAGCGCCATGATCAGATTCCCGCGGATCCGCGCCTGGATGTTCTCCTCCGCGAGCCCGGGTTCCGCGCCCTCGAAGGCCGGCGCCAGAGCGTGCGAGTACGACTCCATCGCCTCGGCGATGGAGATCTCGATCAGCTCCACTCCGAGATTCGCGGCGATCGCCCTGGCGTCGCCCTGCGTCTCATCGCTGGAGTTGGGGGAGGGCATGACGACCACGGTCACCCGATCCGGCCCGAGGGCGTCCGCCGCGATCAGAGCGACCAGGGCGGAGTCGATTCCCCCGGAGAGGGCGATAACGACGTGGTCGAAGCCGTTCTTCTCCACGTAGTCGCGCAGCCCGAGCTCGAGCGCCGAGTAGACCTCCGCCTCCTCGCTCGGAATCGGCTCGGCGACGCGCGGCTCGGCGCGCCCGGCGCTATCGGCGCCGGAGGTGAGCTCTGCCAGCGTGCGCACCCCGCGGCCCGCGGGAGCGCCGTCGCTCCCCGCGGCCATGGTCATCAGGTCGCAGATCAGGAGTTCGGGCTCGAACTGCGTCGCGCGGGCAAGCACCTCGCCATCGGGCGCGATCACGACGCTGCCCCCGTCGAAGACGAGCTCGTCCTGGCCGCCCACCATGTTGCAGAGTGCGAAAGCCGCGCCGTTGGAGCGAGCCCGCTCGGCCACCATTGCCTCGCGCGCCCTGCCCTTGCCACGGTGGTAGGGGGAGGCCGAGGAGTTGACCACCAGCCGGGCACCGGCCGCCGTCTCCTCGCTCTCCGGGAACCCCGGGTGCCAGATGTCCTCGCAGACCGTCAGGCCGACCGGAACGACGTCGACCTCGATCAGATCCGCCTCGGTGCCGGGCTCGAAGTACCGGCGCTCGTCGAAGACTCCGTAGTTGGGGAGGTCGCACTTGCGGTAGGTCCCCTGCACCTCGCCGTCGGCGAGAATCGCGAGGGAATTGTGGGCCGGGCGAGGGGGCGGGTCGATCAGGGGGTCGAAGTGCTCGAGCTGCTCCGGCGGCCGCTCGACCTGCTCGGGGAACCCCACCAGGGCGACGATGCCCTCGACCTCGGAAGCGACCGCGTCCAGGCCCTCACGCACGGCGGCGAGGAAGTCGCGGCGCAGGACGAGGTCCTCGGGCGGGTAGCCGGAGACGCACAGCTCCGGCAGCAGGACGAGCTGCGCGCCGCCCTCGCGGGCACGCTCGATCGACTCGGAGATCAGCCGCACGTTCCCCTCGATGTCGCCCACGGTGGGATTGATCTGGGCGAGCGCGAGGCGGAAATTCGCCGGTTCAGCCATATCCCAAGTATGGCTTCATCCGCCTGCCGCACTACTCTGCCGCGCGTGTTCAGGCAGGACCGGAAGCCCCCCAGACGGCGCGGAGTGGACCTGATGGAGGCCCACGTCGAGGATCTCTGCCGCGAGTACGGCATCGAGCTGGCGGGGGCGTCCTCGCGGGGGCGGGCGATCCGCTGGAGGGGAGGAAAGCTGGAGATCTCGATCCCGCCGATTCGCGGCCAGGTCTCCTACTTCATCGCGCTGCATGAGATCGGGCACCTGGTCGGCCGGGGGCGTTCGGCCCCCCGGCTCGAGTCTGAGGCCAATGCCTGGCTCTGGGCACTCGACTTCGCCGTCGTGGAGCCCACCCCGGCAACGCTCCGCTCGATCTCCCGGCGCCTCCGCGGCTACCTCGACTGGGCGCGCAGCCGCCAGTACCGCCGCGTCCCCCCGCGGATCCCACCCCGCGAGCACGCGTTCTGGTCCCTGCTCGAACTGGCCTAGCGGTCGGTCTCGACTCGCGGGCTGCGCAGGTTCCCCACGATCAGGGCGACGACCGTGACCAGATAGATCTGGCCGAGCAGTGCCTCGCTGATCGCGAGCGCGCGCCCCAGGTTGGTCGCTGCGATCAGGTCGCCGTACCCGACGGTCGTCAAGGTTGCGTACGAGAAGTAGAGGAAGTCGTCCCGCCCCCCGTCCTTGGTCGTGAAGAAGTCCGTGCTCGAGATGTCCTGGATGACGGCGAACGCGACCGCGAAGATCAGGCCGATGAGCAGATAGAGGCAGAGCACGCCGAACATCGAGTGGATCGTCACCCCGCCCTCCTCGCGGAACTGCTGGACGACGCCGGTGGCGATTGCCGGCGGCGTCATCAGCACGTAGAGCAGGGCGACGAGGCCGGCGGCGCTGTTACCGAACTGGCCCGTCCCGAAGAGCGCTGCGGCGGATCCGGCGATCCCGATGATCGCCGCGACGACGCTCAGCCTGATCACCCAGGAAGGCGACTTGGAGGCGATCACGGCGGCGACGAGCACCAACGCCTGCAGGGTGACCGAAATGAAGCGCGCCCAATCGCCGCGCGGCGCCGCCATCACGAAGAAGACCGCAACGACGATCAGTGCCAGGACGATCCCGAAGCGGTAGTGGATCCGATGCACGGCGCCATCATCCACGCCGGCGAGGACGAATCGCGGGGGCGAGGAGGGTCAGGTCAGCAGGACTTGGGCCGCGGATCGAGGCCCTTGTCCCGCCTTGCGCCTTCCAGGCGCTTCGGGCCCGGCCCGCAGCTGATCTTCACGTCGCGCACGCCGTCGCGCGCGTTGATCCGGTCGATCCCGTTCTTGCCCTTCATCACGTCGACCCCGGTCCCGCCGCGGAGGAAGTCGTCGTCGGGGCCGCCGGCCAGCCGGTCGTTCCCGGACTTGCCGAACTGGCGGTCGGCACCCGGCCCACCGCGCAGGATGTCGCTGCCGGTTTCCCCGATCAGCAGGTCGCTGCCGTCAAAGCCGAGCACGGTGTCGCCCCCGCCGTTTCCGACTTCGAAGTCGTCGCCGCCGAGCCCGACCAGCGTCTCCGGCGTGCGGTCCCCGACGAGCACGTCATTGCGCTCGGTTCCGAACTGAACCTCGACATCGCCGTGCACCGTGTCGCGGCGGCTGCCCGTCTGGTCCTCGGGACCGCCATCGTTGAAGTTGCCCAAGCCGATCGTCACGTTGACCCCGTTGACCCTCCCCGAATATACGAGGGTGTCGGCCTGGCTGCCGCCGGCGATGTCGTCCGCCCCGAACCCGCCGTCGAGGTTGTCCCTCCCGCTCCCGCCGCGGAGGTTGTCGGCCAGCGGCGACCCTGTCAACAGGTCATTGCCGGCGCCCCCGTTGACGGTTCCCCGACCGTGCACGTTGTCGTTCCCTGATCCGCCGCTGACCGTGCCGGGTGTATTGGCGCCGGTGACGTCATCGTTTCCCGAGCCCCCATCGACTGTCTCGCTGATCGTGCCGGGAATCGTGGCCGCGTCAAGCGTGATCGCGTCGGCGCGGTCGCCGGTCTGGACGATGATCGTCTCGATGCCCGTAACCGGGCAAACGGCGAAGTGTCCATCCACGGCGTCGCAGGTTCCGCTCGGAGTCAGCGTCGCTGCCGTATCCCTGACCGAGTAGTAGGCCTCCGTCCCGGCGTCGACGCTGACCGTGATCTGATTCGTCTCATCGCCTGTCTCGGCGACCCGGACCGTGTTGCCGCCCGTGACCGTCACGGTCGAGGCCAGAGCCGACGGGGCCACGAGCAGGGTCGCCCCCAGCGCGCCGATGGCGCCAATGAGTGCCTTTTTCGTTAATCCCCGCATAGTTCCCTGATTCGTCCTCCCTGCCTGTAACACGGGGATAGCACGGAACGAGCGGTCTACTCGGCCCGATCGAGCAGCTTCTCGACGACGAGCACGTCCTTCCATTCGCCATCGAGCGTCCCGTGGCGTCGGTGGATGCCGACCTCTCGCCAGCCGAGCGCTTTCAGCAGGGCCAGGCTCGGCTCGTTCGAAGTGAAGACCTTGCCGACCAGCTTGTGGGCCCCGTCCGTCCGAGCGGCCTCGGCGAGTTCGGTGAGCAGCGCCTTCCCGGCCCCGGCGCCCCGCGATTCACGGGCGACGTAGAGCGTCGCCTCGCGCACGCCGTCGTAGTGCTCGTGCCGGTCCGTGTAGGGCCCTGCCTTCGCCCAGCCGACGACCCCCTCGCGGGCGTCCAGGACGACGACCAGATCGTCCGCAATCCAGCGTGCCGCGTCCTCCGGCGTCGCGAGATGCGTCTCGAAGGTGGCGACCCGCTCCTCCACACCCTGGTTGAAGATCGCTGCGACCCGGGTTGCGTCCGCTGCCTCCGCGATCCGGATCTCGGCGAATGAACTTGCATTCACGTTCGCTTCATAGCATTTGGCCTGTGCTCTCCGAGCGGAACTTGCGCATCGCAGCCGCTGTCCTGGCTCTGGCCGGGATCGGGGTGGCGACCTATATCGCGATCGCCGAGAGCGGCGGTGGGGCGCCGAAGTGCCTGGCGGGCGGGAGCGGCTGCGAGACCGTCGCGGACAGCAAGTACGCCCACCTCGCGGGCGTCAACGTGGCTGTGATCGGGATCGTCGGCTATGTGCTGGTGCTCGTGGCGGCCATCGTGCCGGGCGACCCGGGACGCTTCGGCGGCTTCCTGACGGCGCTGATCGGCTTCGGCTTCAGCCTCTACCTGACCTACCTCGAGCTCTTCGTGATCGACGCGATCTGCCAGTGGTGCGTCGCCAGCGCGATCCTGATGGCTCTTTCGCTGGCCGTCGCCGCCACCCGCGCCTTCGCCTACGCCGGCCATGAGCTCGGAGGCCCCCAGCTACAGTCCTCGCATGGCAGGTAGGCGGGACGAAAGAGAACGCCTGCGCGCGGAGCGTCAGGCGACCGAGTCGCAGCAGGCTGGAGCGCTGGCCCGAAAGCGTCGGCTCCAATATCTGATCATCGGGGCCTTTGCGGCTGTCGCGGTGATCGTCGCCCTGATCGTGATCAGCCAGTCAGGCGGGGACGACAACGGGGGAGGGGGGACGCCCTCCAACGTCCAGGGAGCCCAACAGGTGAGCGCGGAGCTCAACGGCATCTCGCAGAGCGGTGCGGTCCTGGGCGACGCCGGCGCGCCGGTGACGGTCGTCGAGTTCGGGGACCCCCAATGCACCGGCTGCAAGTTCTTCTCGGAGCAGGTGGCCCCCGATCTGATCTCCAGCGAGGTGAAGCCTGGGAACGTCAAATACGAGTTCCGGCCCTACCTGATCATTGGCCCCGACTCGAAGCCGGCTATGAAGGCCGCTCTCGCGGCGGGGGACCAGGGCCGCTTCTGGAACTTCCTCCAGCTCTTCTACCTGAACCAGGGAGGCGAGAACTCGGGCTACGTCACGGATGCCTTCCTGACGAGCATCGCAAGGGGCGCAGGTGTCCCGGACATCGATAAGTGGAATACGGACCGCAACGATCCGAAATGGGACGCGACCATCCAGCAGGGCACCACACAGGCCGAGTCACTCGGCTTCAACGGCACGCCGTCGATCGTCGTGCAGGGCCCG
>DATDKQ010000113.1:0-2772 GCA_036519915.1 Solirubrobacterales bacterium
GCCCGGACGCTGGCGGACCACTTCCGCGCGCAGGAGTTCGAGGCACAGGTTTACCGCACGAGCGGGGACCGCACGGTGATGCAGGCGCGCAAGGAGAGCCTGTGGCGCCAGCTGCTGGGGGTCACCTACGCGCTGACCGTCGTCTTCACCCCCGGAGAAGGCCAGGTGAGCATCAACCTGGGGGGTCACGAGTGGGTTGATGCGGCGGTGAGCGGGGCGATCGGTTTGATCGCGGTACCGCCGGTGCTGCTGGGGACCGCGTACGGCATCTGGAAGGAGAACCGGCTGGACCAGGAGGTCTGGCAGGAGATCGAAAAGGCGGTCAGCGCCAGCGAGCCTGAGAGTACGCCAGCGGCGGAGTCTCAGTAAGGACGCGGTGTCTTGAGCACGCCGGGCTGCGGTGCCCCGCCGATCGATCGACACGCGGCCGCCGTCGAGGCGTTGCGTCGCGCGGTCTTCGAGTCGCCCGGCTCTACTGAGCCGGCTGTCCGGGCGGCGGCGGGCACCGGGGGTGAGCTGCCCGACCCGGTGGGCTCGTACGCCACTCTGGTGCGCGACCGGTCGTATCGCATCACCGACACCGACTTGGCTCGGCTCAGCGCGGCCGGACTAAGTGATGACGACATCTTCGAGGTCACGGTCGCGGCGGCTGTCGGCGCGGCTCTCCGGCGACTCGACGCCGGTATTCGTGCGGTCCGTGGGACGGCGTGACGATGCGGCCCTCAGTCCTTGAGCATGGGCATCGACTGCGGGCCCGGATGGCTATCAACCTTATCCATGCGCTTTCCCGTCAGCGAATCGATGCGGTCGCACAGATGGCGCTCTACCGACCGGAGTTCTTCGGCAAACCCATGTTCACCTTGGGCCCTGAGGTGCTACGTGGGCCGTCGTACTGGACTCCGGCTGAGCGCGAGTACTTCGCCGTGTTCACATCGCGGCTAAACGAGTGCCCGTTTTGTGTGCGAATCCACACCGAGACGACACGGGTGGAATCCGCCGGCGCGATTGACGTCAACGACTCCGGATCGATGCGCCCGGAGGTTGCAGCGATGCTGCCGCTGCTGGAGAAAGTCACGCGTACGCCGGACCAAGCACGGGGCTCAGATGTCGACGCCGTCCGGGCCGCCGGGGTGCCGGATGAGGCGATTGTTGACGCACTCCACGTCAATTTGATCTTCAATATCATGAACCGGCTTGCCAACGCCTTCGACTTCAGCTGGGACTCACAAGAGCACGTTCGAATGAGTGCCAAAGTGATCCACCGAATCAGCTACCGACTGCCGTCTTTCCTCGCACGCTAGTGCTCAGCCGTCCGCTGGCGGGATGGTGTGGTTGAGGCGGAACAGGTTGTTTGGGTCGTAGCGGCGCTTCAGCTCGCGGAGCCGGTCCCAGGTCGGGCCCGGGTAGGCAGCGCGGACCGTCCCCTCGTCCTCCTCGCCGAGGAACCCGACGTAGCCGCCCGCTGCGTCTCGGCCGAGTGAATCGGCCAGGCCCGCGACCCATGCGTCGTGGGTGTCCTTCTCGCCCGGATCCATATACATCGCCGCGATGTTCACGAACAGCCCGCGGTCGCGGTGGGCGAAGGCCGTGGCGTCGTTGGGGACCCGCGCCAGCGCCCCACCGAGCACCCGCAGCTGAACGGCCTTCATCATCGCCGTCGACTGATGGAGCTGCTCGAGGATCGTCGCCGCGTCCGCCGGCTGGAGGGCATCGGCGAAGAAGTTGGTCCCGGCCGCATACCGGACCGGCGGGCCCTCACCTTCGTAGATCTCCGGGTAACGGATCGGCCGCACCATGTCGGCGTACGGCTTGCCGAGCGCCCGGAACGGCGCCAACACTCCCTCGGCCTGATCGGCCGGGCCAACGTCAGCCAGCATGCCGATCAGCACCGGCTTGCCGTGCGCCTCCTCCGGAATGAAGGGCATCGGCGGCGCCAGCATCACGTTGGCGATCGTCGACAGCTCCTCCGGGGCGGCCTCGGCCGCCTCAATGAAGCCGGTGATCACTTCCGGGCTGGCCGGCAGAATCACCATCCCGCCGACGATCTGCGAGATCTCGTGCAACCGCAGCTGTAGACGGGTGGCGACGCCGAAGTTGCTCTCGCCCCCGCGGATCGCCCAGAAGAGGTCGGGCTCGCTCTCCTCGCTCGCCTGCACAATCTTGCCGTCAGCAGTGACCACCTCGGCCCCGAGCAGGTCATCAATCGTCAGCCCGTACTTCCGGACCAGGAAGCCGATTCCGCCCGCGAGCGTGATCCCGCCGATCCCGACCGAGCCGGTGTCACCGAGGCCCGTGGCACGCCCCCACTCACCGACGGCTGTGGTGTACTCGCCCGCCGTCATCCCGGTCTCGACCCAAGCGCTCTTCAGGTCGGGGGCGGCGTCGAGGGCGCGCATGCCAGACAGGTCGATCACGATCCCGCCTTCGGTGGTTCCATAGCCCGCGCGGCTGTGGCCGCCACCGCGGACGGCCAGCTCGAGGCCGCTCTCGCGGGCGAGCGTGATGACGCGAGCAACATCATGCGCGTCGGCGACCCGCGCCACCGCGGCCGGCCGCCGATCGACGCCCTTGAAGATGACCTGGCGCGCGTCGTCGTATGCGGCATCGTCTGGTCCGATCACCTCGCCGTTTAGGTCGGAGCGGAGATCAGGGATTGAGAGGTTGGACTGCTGCGGCGTTGATGACACGGCAATTCCTTTCTTCGTCTAAGTACGCGACTCTAGAAGATGACGATTTTCGGTCCGAAAACTCATCGGTTTGGACAGCTCGACC
>DATDKQ010000114.1:0-3769 GCA_036519915.1 Solirubrobacterales bacterium
CAAGGTCGTGAACGACGACATGGCCGACTGCGTGATCCGGGCGATCGAGGGTCAGGAGGACCCGGTGGTGATGCTGCACGACTACCACCTCTACACCTGCCCTGGCCTGATCCGGCGGGCGCGGCCCGACGCCTTCCTCCACTACTTCGTCCACATCCCCTGGTCGCAGTCGGATTCCTGGCGGATCCTCCCGAACCGCTGGCGGGAGGAGATCTACCTGAGCATGCTGTCCAACGACATCATCGGCTTCCACACCACGGCCTACTGCCGGAACTTCCTGCAGTGCTGCCGGGAGCTCATGGAGCTCGAGGTGGACTACGAGCGGATGTCGGTCACCCACGAGGATCGTGAGGTGTGGGTGCGGGCGTATCCGCTCTCGATCGACACGCAACGCCTCTACCGGGCGGCGGAGTCATCCGAGGTCGAGTTCTACGAGCGGGAGCTGCTGCGACGCCGGCGCGATCACCTGATCATCCGGGTCGACCGCGCTGACCTCTCCAAGAACGTGTTGCGCGGGTTCACCGCCTTCGACGTCTTCCTCGAGCAGCATCCGGAGTTCCGGGAGAAGGTCACCTTCATCGCGCACCTCCAGCCCTCCCGGCAGGACGTGCCGGAGTACGCCGAGTACCTGGAGCGGATCGAGGCGCTGGTCGCCGTCGTCAACCACCGCCACGGGACGACCGACTGGATGCCGATCGACCTGAGGATCTATGAGAACTTCAACGAGGCAGTCGCCCGCTACAAGCACTTCGACCTGCTGATGGTCAATTCGCTGTTCGACGGGATGAACCTCGTCGCCAAGGAGGCGCCGGCCGTGAACAAGCGCGGCGGGGTCGTGATGCTCTCCGAGAACACCGGTGCCCATGAGGAGCTCGGCGACTGCACGCTCTCGGTGAACCCGTTCGACATCCAGGAGCAGGCCGATGGAATTCACCGCGCGCTCACGATGGAGCCGGAGGAACGGGCGCTGCGCGCCAAGCGGCTCAAGGAGATCATCACCGAGCGGGACCCGGGCGATTGGGTGGACGAGCAGCTGGCCGACATCCGGGCCAAGCGCTCGCCCGCCGAGGTCGCTAGCGACTAGTCCGGCTAGCGCTCGAAGCGGAACTCGCCGGGCTGGGACGGCGGCGAGTAGACCGGGCCGGGCGCGTAGGTCGGGCTGGGCGCCGGAGCGGTGGTCACCACGCTCGCCTGCGGGTCGTGATGTCGGCGTCGGTGGCGGTCTCGCCGATGCCTGGGTGGGCTCGGGCGGCGGGCGGGACGCTGATGGCGCTTCGGTCGCCTCGGTGACTGCGGCGGTGCCGTCGGTGGTGCCGTGGACGGGGCCGGAATCGCCGCGGGGACAGGTTCCGCGCGTGGGGGCGAGAGGCCCACGTCCGGGGGAACGGGTGGCGGGCGGTCGCTGCCCAGGAGCGCGGGCAGGGAGACGATCCCGGCGATCACCGCGGCAGCGATGGCCGCGGCGCGTCCCACGCTCTGCCATCTGATCTGACGTGCGCCCACCTTGCGGTGAGGCTGACGGCGGGCGTCCTCTCCCCTGCTCCGCCGCTGCCCATCCCCTATAGTCGCCCGTCGCTGTGAACCGGCACTACGAACTCGTACTGATGCTCGACCCCGAGGCCGCTGACGACGCGCGGGAGAAGGTCGCGGGCGACGTGCGCCAGGCGATCGAGGGCACCGGCACGCTCGACCGGGCCGATGTCTGGGGCGTGCGGAAACTCGCCTACGAGATCCGCCAGCGAAACGAGGCGGACTACCGCTACTACCGCTTCCAGGGCGAGCCGGACCTGCTCGAGCGGCTCGACCACAGCCTGAAAATCACGGACGGCGTGCTCCGCTTTCGGATCTTCAAGGTCGACCCCGACTCGCCGAGCAACCCGCCCCCCGCCTCCGATCGCCCGGCATCGGTGGGCGACGGCCGGCCGGATCGCGACGACCGGCCGCGCCGCGGACGCCGCGACGACCGGGACTAGCAATCCCGGCATCCGGCCTCGCAGTTTCCGGTCTTTCTCCCTGACGGGGGAGAGAACCAGCCGAGTGGCTGCTTAAGATCGACGTTCGGAATCGAAAGGAAGGGAGTTTCAGTTGGCCGGCTCAAACATCAACACGGTGGTGATCACCGGGAACTTGACCAAGGATCCGGAGCTGCGCTCGACCCCCGGCGGGACCTCCGTATGCAAGCTTCGAGTGGCCGTCAACAGCCGTCGCAAGGACGGTCAGAGCGGCGAGTGGGTCGACAAGCCCAACTACTTCGATGTCACCGTCTGGGGAGCGCAGGGTGAGAACTGCGCCAACTACCTCTCCAAGGGACGCCCGGTTGCCGTCGAGGGACGGCTGGACTGGCGCGAATGGGAGGCGCAGGACGGATCCAAGCGTCAGGCGGTCGAGATCATCGCCAACAGCGTGCAGTTCCTCGGCTCCCGCTCGGACAACCCGAACAGCGGTGGCGGCGGCAACGGCTTCCAGCCCAAGTCCGATGTGCCCGCCGACACCTCGGACTTCGAGGGCGCCGGGGTCAGCTCGGGCGGCGGCTCGGACGACGACATCCCGTTCTAGAGCCACCCTAGGGATAGATGCGCGCGAGGTCGTCCGTGATCGTGATGACTTCGTCCAACCTGGTGCGATCGAACGCCTGCCTCACTCCTGCCGGCGGACGGACGATCGCGAATCTTCGACCGGCCTCTCCGGCCCGAATGTGAGCGGCCGCAATTGCCCCCATGCCGCTTGAGTCCATGAACGACACACGACTCAGGTCGATGACGAGCAGCTCGGGCTCACCGGATTCGATTTGGGTCAGCGCCTCGGCCACGCGTTCGACGACCTGAAGATCGAGGTCGCCCCGGATCCTGACCAGCGCGCTGTTCCCTTCGCTCTCGGTCTCGAGATCGAAGTTGAGCATCCGGCCCATTAAACCGGCCATCGCTACCATTCGCGCCTCTCGTGGCACGACAGCAGCGACAGACACAATCGACGGGCGGGCGGAGGCGCCGCGGCCTCAGCGACCGCGGGCGGCCGCGGAAGTACACGCGGATCAACTCCGAGTCGATCGACTACAAGGACCTGAACCTGCTGCGGCGGTTCATCTCCGACCGCGGCAAGACCCGGTCGCGCCGGGTCACCGGACTCTCCAGGAAGCACCAGCAGCAGCTCGCCCTGGCTGTGAAGCGGGCCCGCGAGCTCGCCCTGCTGCCCTACGTCGGCGAGCGCTAGGCCGATGGCCGAGGCTGTTCTGCTCAAGGACGTCGAGGGTCTCGGCGAGGCCGGCACGGCGGTCGACGTCTCGCCCGGCTACCTGCGCAACTACCTGGTGCCCCGCAAGCTGGCCCAGCCGGCCACGAGGGGCGCTCTGGAGGACGCCCAGCGCAAGCGCGAGCGCGCCGAGGAGGCCGAGCGCCAGGCTGCGGAGCGGGCCGGCGAGACCTCCGCGCTGCTCTCCAAGACGGTGCTGACGATCAACCACCGAGCGGGCGAGGACGGCAAACTCTTCGGCTCCGTGACGTCGGCCGAGATCGCGGACGCGATCCAGGCCGCGCGAAGCATCAAGGTCGACCGCAAGAAGATCCGCCTCGAGGAGCCGATCCGGGAGACCGGCACCTACATGGTCGAGGTCGAGGTCGGCGGTGGGGTCACCGCGTCGGTGAAGACGATCGTCGCCGAGGCGAAGGAATAGCGGCGCAAATAGCCTGAACTCGCCTGCGCTGGCGGACCGCCTGTGGTTTTCTAGCCAGGGTCGCGCGGATTTAGTTCCACTTCGGGGCGAATGGGAATC
>DATDKQ010000115.1:0-10528 GCA_036519915.1 Solirubrobacterales bacterium
GCCGCTCGCAGGCTCGATCACGAACTTGTAGACAGCCGCCGCGAGCAGGCCGCCGACGATCGGGCCGAGGATGTAGAGCCAGGCGTCGGTGAAGTGGTTGCCGACCAGCGCTGGTCCGAACCAGCGGGCCGGATTGAAGGAGCCGCCGGTGAGCGGCCCGAGCACCATCACCAGGAAGCCAAGTGCACCGCCGACCGAGAGCGCGGCCCAGCGCCGGGTCTCAGGATTGAGGGCGACGGTGAGCACCGTGAGCACGAGCACGAAGGCGCCGATGCCCTCCACGAGGAAGCCCTGGAAGGGGCCGCCGAGCAGTGCACTGACCTTCGGTGTGCCGTAGTCCGAGGCACGCCCCTCGTCGAGCAGGAACGCCTTGGTCAGCAGGGCGCCGAGGACGCCGCCTGAGAGCTGAGCGAGGATGTAGACGAGGCCATCGATCGGATCGATCCTTCGGATCGCGATGAAGGCCGCGGTCACGGCGGGATTGAAGTGCCCGCCGCTCGCCACGCCGACGCTGATGATCATCGCGAAGAGCACGAGGAAGTGGACCAGGCCCACGACGGCGTAGTCGGATCCGAACTGGGAGTTCTGGCCCGTGGCGACGTAGAGGGTGACGACGCTGGTGATGAAGAAGACCAGGAACAACGTGCCGAGCAGTTCGGCGATATACGCGGCGAGACCTCGATCTTGCACTTGAAGCGACCTCCTCGTAGGCGTCCAATTGCCCCCCAGCCTGGCGGGCGGCGCGCAGTCTAACCGGAATTCAGGACGCGCCTCGACCCCTGCTCCAAACCTTTATGGGCTCCTTAGGGATAGGGTCGGCCGCGGATGAGACGGGTCGCCGCGCTGCTGGCGGCCGCCCTCCTTGGCGCAGGCCTCGTGGCCTGCGGAGGGGGCGGCGCTGAACCGGGCGCGCCGAGAGGCGCGACCCTGGTCCTCGACTTCCAGCCGAACGCCGTCCACTCCGGGATCTACGCGGCGCAGGCGAACGGTTATTTCCGCGACGAGGGCCTCGACCTGAAGATCCAGGAGCCCTCGAGCACTGCCGACAACGCCAAGCTGCTCGCCTCGGGCCGCGCCGACTTCGCGGTGATGGACATCAGCGACTTCGGCATCGCCCGCGAGCGCGGCCTCGACCTGGTCCCGATCGCCGCCATCGTCCAGCTGCCACTCGCCTCGGTGATCGCCCGCGACCCCAATGAGATCCGCACACCCGCCGACCTGGCCGGCAAGACCGTCGGCGTCACCGGCGTCCCGTCGGACGACGCCGTGCTCGACACCGTCCTGCGCTCCGGCGGGGTCAATCCAAGCGACGTCCACCGGGTCACGATCGGCTTCAACGCGGTCGCCGACCTCGCCGCCGGGAAGATCGACGCCGCCACCGCCTTCTGGAACGCCGAAGGCGTCCAGCTTCATCAGATGGGGATCCCGATCCGGGAGTTCCGGGTCGATCAGTTCGGCGCCCCGCGGTATCCAGAGCTGCTGGTGGTGGCCAGATCCGGCTCCGAGGCTCTCGGCTCCAAGCTGACCGCTGCGCTGAGCCGCGGGTACGAGCTGCTGGGGCGCAACCCCGATCAGGCCCTGAACGACCTGTTGGAGGAGGTGCCGGGCCTCGACCGCGCAACCCAACGCGCCCAGCTCGACGCCCTGACCTCGGCCGAGGCGTTCTCGCTTGGCAACAGCATTTCCACGCCGCGGCTCGACCGCGCGACGCTGGACCGCTGGCAGGCCTGGGCCACCCAGGCCGGCCTCCTTCCGGCCGGCTAGCCGAGCTCCCGTTCGACCAGCTCCGGCAGCTCCCTGACCATCCGGCTCCGCGGCACAGCCAACGCAAGCCCGGCGGCGTCGGCGCGCTGCTTCGTCTCCGTATCCGTGTGCTGATAGAAGCCGATCACCGGCACCTGCAGGTCGGCGAGCTGCTCGGGTGAGACTGCGTCGAGGTCGGCCACCACGAGGTCGATTCCATCCAGTTCGTCCGGGAGCTGGCTGTCCTGCTCGACCTCGTGGCCACTCGCCTCGAGCGAGGTCCGAACGCGGCTCGCGAGCATCAAATCCGCCACCACGGCGGCGATCCGGGCCATGAGGAGCTACTAGAGACTTCGCCGACGCCTGAAGTCGCGCCGGACGCTCTCCGGCCGCCCCCACATCTGGACGACCTCGGCCCGTCCTTCCTGTGCGTCGCGGACGCGCATCTCGCCGTCGATCCCCTCGCGATCCAGCTTGGTCAGCACGCCCCTCACCGTCTCCGCCGCGGCGGCGTGACCAAAGCGATGTGCGACGTTGATCCGCCAGTGCCATTCGGCCCGGGAATAGGGCTGCGCGTTCACCTGGGAGAGCATCACCGCGGCGTCGACGTAGCGGGTCTCATCGGCGATTCGCAGATCGAGGGCGAGATCGGTCCAGTCGTCCGGGAGCGTGTCGACTACCTCCTGGAAGTCCTGGGCGAGGGCCACAGGCGAAGCCTACGGCTTCGCACCCACGAAACGGGTTGCTCCTCGGCTTCGCCTCGGAGCACCCTCGCATCTAGCTAGCCGAAGAAGAGTTGCTCCAGCAGGAAGACGTTGAGGGAGATGATCAGCGCCGACAGGACGCTGACCAGCACGGTCAGCCACGGCGGGTTGGTGAGCGATCCCATCAGCTCCCGACGCCGGGCGAGAAGCACCAGGGGCACGAGCGCGAACGGGATCCCGAACGAGAGCACGACCTGGCTGCCGACCAGCGCGTCCGTCGGATCGAGGCCGATGGCGAGGACGATCAACGCAGGCGCCAGAGTGATCGCCCGGCGCGCGAAGATCGGGATCCTCCGGCGGATGAACCCCTGCATCACGACCTGGCCGGCCATCGTCCCGACTGAGGATGAGGCAAATCCGGAGGCGAGCAGCGCGATGCCGAACACGGTCGCGGCCCCCGGTGACACCAGTTGCTTGAGCCCGTCGAAGGCGCCGTCGATGCTGTCGATTCCCACAAGGCCGCTGTTGTGAAACAGGCCGGCGGCCATGATCATCATCGAAAGATTGACCGCCCCGGCCAGAGCCATCGCTATGACGACGTCGATTTTCTCGAAGCGAAGAATCTGACGCCGCTCCTGCGAGTTACGGCCGACGATGCGTCGCTGGGTGAGCGCCGAGTGGAGATAGATGACGTGCGGCATCACGGTCGCGCCGATGATTCCAGTGGCGAGCAGGATGCTTTCGGTGCCCGCGAAGCCCGGAGTGAACAGGTGCTTGACCACCTCGCCCCCATCCGCCTTTGAGTTGAAGATCTCGAACGCGAAGGCGAGAACGACCACTCCGACCATCCCGACGATGACGGCCTCGAGACGCCGGAAGCCGCGCTGCTGGAGCCCGAGGATGGCGAACGCCCCGGCGCCGGCGAGCAGCCCCGCGGGAAACAGTGGAATCCCGAAGAGCAGGTTGAGGCCGAGGGCCGCACCGACCACCTCGGCGACGTCACACGCTGCCGCCACGATCTCGGCCTGAATCCAAAGTCCGATCGAAGTTCGCCTGGAGAACGTGTCGCGGCAGGCCTCGGCGAGGTTCTTGCCGGTCGCGATCCCGAGCTTCGCCGATTGCGTCTGGACGACCATCGCAATCAGGTTCGCCGCGAGCACGACCCAGAGGAGCAGATAGCCGAACTTCGCGCCGCCGGCGATGTTAGTCGCGAAGTTGCCTGGGTCGATGTAGGCGACGGCGGCGATGAAGGCCGGCCCGAGGAAGGGCCAGATCCGCGGGAATCCGCGTGTCCGCCCCTCGAGGGAGGCCCGGGCCGCGCGGGCGACGGCGGCCTCGCCGGGGAGGGCGGCTTCCACCGTGCGGTTCGGCTCGGCCACACCGGATGACCCACCGGTGACCGGCTCGACGGTGGAGACGTCCTCCTCGCTCACCCTGAGCTCCGGATTACTCATCTCCCACCTGCTGCCGCACTCTCATGCTCCCGGCGAGCTGTGGCCCCAGACGGTGCGTGCGCCGGGCGATCTGGACGACCACCGCGCCCCCGAACGGCTCGCGTTCCTTGACCAGCAGACGGGCGCCGGGCTGGATTTCGCGCTCGGCCAGATAGCGCAGCATCTCGGCGTCGCTGTCCGAAACGCGGGTGAAGATCCCGCGCTCGCCCGGCACGAGCCGCATGAGCGGCACCGAATCGTCGCTGGTGATCGCAAGGTCGCGGTCGGGGATTGGATCACCATGCGGGTCCAGGTCCGGCTGGCCGAGCTTGACCGCGATCAGTTCCTCCAGCTCCTCGGAGATGTGGTGCTCCAGGACCTCGGCCTCCTCATGCACCCGGTCCCAGGGCATGCCCAGCACCTCGGCCAGGAACAGCTCGATCAGCCGGTGATGACGGATCGTCTCGAGCGCCACCAGCTCGCCCTTCGTGGTGAGCCGGGCCCCGTGGTAGGGCTCGTAATCGACCAGCCCCTCGTCGGACAGGCGCTTCAGCATCGCGGAGGCCGACGCCGAGGTCACGCCGAGCCGGTCGGCGACAGCGGTGGTGTGCACGGGTTCGCTGTCCCGGCCCTGGAGGTGGTAGATCGCCTTCGCGTAGTTCTCGGCGCCCTCGTTGGTCTGGCGCTCGCGGTGAGCGTGGTGACCACGCGTGGCGGCCGGGGCGCGTCCGCCGCGCTTCGCTCGTGCCCCCATCAGACACTCACCAGCAGACTGGTCAGGTAGAGGATCCCGGCTCCGACAAAGAGCCCGGCGATGCTGAGCGGATGCAGTGCCTGGCCGGCGCGATCGCGGATCGACGGCAGCAGCTGGCCGATCACCTGGACGATTGCTCCGACCCCCACGCCGATCAGGAAGGTGGCCAGCTCCTGGTTGTAGGCAGCGGCGCCGACCACCGCGCCGAGGATCGCGGGCCCTCCCGCGATCAGGCCGAGCGCCGATAGCCGGCCCAGGCCCGGTGGCCGGGCGCGGGCCAGTGGCGCCACGATGGCCAGCCCCTCCGTCGTGTTGTGGATCGCGAAGCCGATGACGAGGAAGGCGCCCAGGGCCAGCGAGCCCACGGCATACGCGGAGCCGATCGCCAGGCCCTCGCCGAGGTTGTGCAGCCCGATCCCGATGGCGACCATCAGGGAGAGCCGGAAGGCGCCCGCCCCCGCGGCGCGCCTCCGCTCGATCCCCGCCTTGAGCAAGCGGTCGACCGCCGTCAGCGCGAGGTACGCCATCGCGGCCCCGATGAACAGCAACTCGACTCCGCCGAAGGCGCCACTCGACTCCTGCCCGATCTCAATGCCTTCGAGTCCGCCGTCGATCACCAGAAAGCCGAGCAGCCCGATCGTGACCGCCATGAAGAGGCGCACCCAGTCGTCGGAGACCCTGCGCAGCATCGGGATGAACAGCATCCCGAGGGTCACCGGGATGACTCCCACGTAGATGCCCAGAAGGCTCATCAGCGCGTAGAAGCCGCCCCCCGTGTCCGGCGTCTCCACCGCGGCGTCGATCGTGTGCTCGATCGTCGCCCCAGTCGAGGTCAGCATCGAGATCGTGTACGCGCCCCCCTCCTGCCACGGGTAGTCGAGCGTGAGCTGCTGCTGTCCGAGGTGACCGACCTTTCCATCGGGCTCGGCGGCGAACGCGACGTACCCATCGTTGACTGCGACCTGAGCGACCTGCACGTCATCGGGCCCGGTGTTGCGAACCGTGAGCTGGATCTCCCCCGGATGGAGCACGGTGCGTTCCACAGCCAGGTCCTCGACCGGGGGTCCTCGACGCTCGTCGAGGCCGGGGCCTCCGAGGGCGGCGAACAGGACGATCGCGCCCGCGATCAGCACGAGCGGACCGGCGACCAGTGCCCAGGTGGGCAGCCGCCTCAGGCCGGTGGCTGGATCAGTCGCAGCTTCCATCAGGCGCTCGAGTCCTCTGAATCGACGGGGTCGTGGAAGGCAGCCGGCTGACGCTTGCGGTCCGCCTCGCCCCCGACCCGGAAGAAACCCATCCAACCCAGCTCGGCGAACTCCGTCTTGTGGGCATGGAACATGTAGTCGCCGACGTAGGGGAACTCAAGCTCGAGGATCCCCCTCTGGCCCTGGCCCTGCATGACGGTGTCGGTGTACTCCGTGGGCTGGAGCGAGGTCCCGGTCGGGAAGTAGTTGAAGAAGTTCGCGTGGATGTGGAACGAGTTGATCGGGTCGAACTCGAGGGCGTTGACCAGGTAGATCCGCACCGGCGCGCCACGCCGCACCTCGACCGCCTCGTTGACGTAGTGGAAGGCGACCGTGTTCACGCCATAGAGCTGATTGCCCTCGGCATCGAAGTTGGTGTTGAAGCCGTTCATCACCATCACCAGCTCATCCGCGTCGGAGCGGCCCTTCTTCGGATCGACGATGAAGGTGCCGTAGAGCCCGCGGGCGATGTGCTCGGCGAGCGGTCCGGCGTGGCAGTGGTAGAGGTGCAGCCCGAACGGCTCGGCGTTGAACTCGTAGGTGGTCTCCCCGCCGCTCTGGATCAGCCCTGCGCCGACGCCCGGGACTCCATCCATCGGCGATGGATGGAGTCCGTGGAAGTGGATCGTGTGTGGATGCTCCGAGCCGTTGACGAAACGGACGCGGAGGAGGTCGCCCTCGCGGCAGCGGAGCGTGGGACCCGGCACGCGCCCGTTGTAGGTCCAGGCCGGATAGTGCACCCCGGGCGCGACCTCGATCTCCTTGTCGCCGGCGACCAAGGTCCATTCCCGCACCACCCGCCCATTGGCGAGTCTGCGTGTCTTGCCCCAATCGAAGTCGCGAAGGATCTCGGTCGGGTGAAAGCCGTTTGCCGCATGATCGACCTCCCTGCCCGACCCGAAGGTCGGCCCGGCCGCCCCGCCCCCGTGCAGCGCTGCGGCGCCTCCGTGTCCCGCGCCATGCTCGGCCGCCTTGGCCCCCTCGATGGCGTCATGCAGTCCCTGATGCGGGACGAGCTGGTGCAGCAGCGGCATGCTCGCCCCCGCCGCAGCCCCGCCGATCAGGAGATTTCGCCTGTTGAGCTTCGCCATCCACATGAATTGAAGCAAAAGCGAAACCTGAAGTTAGTCATGGCTAACTTCTGCGAGAAGGAAGCGCCCCGAGGTCCCCCGAGAGCTCCTGCCTACAATCGGCCGGTGGCCGAGATCGCGACTCCGGTTGAGCTCGACGGGCAGTACCGCGCCCTGCGCGAGGAGGCCGGCTATCTGGCGAGGGAGCGCGCAGCTCTGATCGTCCGCGGGGCGGACGCCGCCGAGTACCTGCAGGGCCAGCTCACCAACGACACCGAGGCACTCGAGCGAGAGCAGGGCCACTACGCGGCGCTGCTCGACCGCAAGGGACACCTTCAGTCGGACATGCGGCTCCTGCATCTGGAGAACGATGAGATCTGGATCGATCTCGAGCCCGGCCCCGCCCCGGGCGTCCTCAAGCACCTGCGCACCTACAGCATCGGCCGTGACGTCGAGGTCGACGACGTGACCGAGCGCTGGGCGATCACCTCGCTGATCGGACCGCGATCCGTCCAGCTCGCCGGGTTCGAGGGCCTGGGGCCCGAACACGCCCAGCGCTTCCGGGAGTGGGACGGCACCGAGGTGCTGGCGGTGGCCACCGACGTCGGCCTTGACCTACTGACGAGCGCCGATCAGGCCGCGACCCTGGCCGAGCTGCTGCGGGCGGCGGGCGCCGCCGAGGTGAGCGAGCAGGCAGCCGAGATCATCCGGGTCGAGTCCGGCAGGCCGCGGTTCGGACTCGACATGGGCCCGGAGTCGATGCCGGCGGAGGCGGGGATCACCGAGCGCGCCGTGGATTTCGAGAAGGGCTGCTACATCGGCCAGGAGCCGGTGGCGCGGTTGCACTATCGAGGCAAGCCGAACCGCACCCTGCGTGGACTGCGCCTGAGTTCCCCCGCGGAGCACGGCGATCCGCTCCTGCACGGTGACCGCGAGGTCGGCACCGTCGGCACCGTATGCCTCTCCCCCGCGCTCGGGCCGATCGCGCTGGCGATCGTCCGGCGCGAGGCGGCCGAGGGCGACCGGCTCGCGGTCGGCGGCAGCGGCGTCACGGCCGAGGTTGTCGGCCTTCCCTTCGCCGCCTGAGGGCCCGATGGCGCGGCGGGTCCCCGGCTTCGGCTAGATTCCTCCGCGCATGCTGCGGGAGAGGGGCAGAGTGCTGATATTCGCCGCCGCCCTCGTCACGGCGCTGGTGGTGGCCGGCTGCGGCCGCGACGACTTCAAGAACGATCCGAGACCGCCCATCCCCGTCGAGGTCTCGGTGAAGATCGCAAAGGACGGCGTGGCCGTCTCACCCAAGGAGTTCGGGGCGGGGATTGTCAACTTCACGATCGCGAACCTGACGACCGAGCCGGGGACGCTCGCCATCCAGGGGCCGGTGAACGCCGACAGCAGCGAGATCCCGCCGACGGGAACGGGCACGATCAAGGTCGCCATGAAGACCGGCAGCTACGAGGCGAGTGTCAGCGGAATCGCCGCGCGGCCGTTCAGCTTCACCGTGGGGCCCGAGCGCCCCTCCGGACAGAACGTCCTCCTCCTGCCCTAGGAGCCGCCGAGACCGTCGCGCTCGCCGGCGACGAGCCGGTCGAAGATCGTGCCCACCATCAGGTTGAGCCGGGCGAAGCCGGCCGTGTCGCTGTCCAGGGACAGTCTCTCGGCAACCCGATTCGGGTCTCTGCGGTGTGGTGCGGCGCCGCCACTGCCCGCCCGTCGCAGCCCCGCGTTCTCGGACGCTTCCATAGTTTCTCTCCGCTTTTTTTCGTCCACACCGAATCGATCCCTGACGTTTTCCTGGGGCGCTGGACGCAATTCTCGACTGGTCATTTGTCCTCTTCCGCGACCTCGATCAGGGACTCGACGCGCACCAGGCACTTCTCGACGTCGGCGACCATCCCGTCCACGTCCTCCCGCGCCCTGTCGGCGCTCGTCGTGATGTTGGTCAGCGACTTGCGGATCCTATTCACCGTCTTGAGCTTCGACTGCGCTTCCTCGGTGGCCGCCCGCACGCCCGCCGCATCGACCTCGAAGCTCCCTGCGGTAGCGGCGAGGGTCCTCGCCCTGACGTACCGATAGACCAGCCTGAGGGCGAGGGGATCCGGCTCCTCGCGGTCCAGCACGACGATCATCTTGTTCCCCTGGTACTCGGTGAGCTCACTGAGCCCGGACGGGACCTTGTCCTCCCCCGCAACCACCAGGACCGCATAAGCGGCGTCCCGCTCCTGCATCGCTCCGTTGAGCTCAGCCCATGCGTCGTTCTTGGAGAGCTTGCGGTTCTTCGCCTCGAACACGATCGTCGCCTGGGCGGGCCCACTGCAGGCGCCCACCTCGATCACCGTGTCCCCCATCTTCCCTCCGGCTTCCGAGGACGTGTCACCTACGTGGTGCGCGGCGTCGTCGTGCGATTCGGCCAAGGACTCCAGCTCACCGTGGACGAGATCCTCGAAGGAGCGCCCCTTTCGCGTGCCGGCCTCCTCAGCCTCGGCGATGCGCTGGTCCGCGGCGGTGCGCTCGCTCAGGCGGGCGATCTCGGTCTGGAGGGCCGCGACCTGCTCCCGGAGCGCCTCGGACTGCCGCTCGGAGCGCTGAACCGCTTCTCCGACCTTCGCCGTTACCGCAGTCTTGAAATCCGAAAGTGGGTTCGTCCCCTCCTCCGCGTTGAAGAGGCGGACCAGCTCGGTGCGCTGATACTCGTTCGCCTTGATCAGCATCTCCCTGATCTGCTGCTGCACCGAGTCGCTGCGGTCCGCCCCGAACGCGGTCGAGATTCGCTCGGCGAGCTCCTCGCTGCCCGACTCGAGCTGACTGGAGAGCTCGGTCGCCAGCCGCGCCATGTGCTCCTGGAACTTCGCATTGACGAAGTCGATGTTCGCGGCGGTCCCCTCGCTTTCGATCACGCGGGTGCCGATCTCGATCGCCTTGCGGACGGTCTCCGCAGGCGCCCGCTTCTGCGCGGCCTGGTCGCGAACGACACGCGCCGCCAGCTCATCGATCACTTCCATCCGCTCGATTACGAGACGGTCCTCGAGGGCCCTCACAACGGGGCCCGAGCCTCCGCCGGGGTCGAGTGGCAGCTGTGGTTTCTCTGAAGCTTCCATGGACTCTTGAACGTAGTCGCGAGCCCGGACGGGAACCTGACGTCAGTGGGTTGAATACGATCCAGGCGTCCACGACCACCGAACGCGGGAGTCACATTGGCCGTAGAGATCGCCGACGTATCGAAGCTCGATGTCCAGCCGGGCGAACTGCCCGAGAAGATGGCCGCCTGGGTGATCCGCCCTGAGCGCGAGGGCGAGCCCAAGGACGCCTTCCAGGTCGAGGAGATCGATGTTCCTGAGCCCGGCGCCTTCGAGGTGATCGTCCGCGTGATGGCGGCCGGCGTCAACTTCAACAACGTCTGGGCCGCGCTCGGCAAGCCCGTCTCGGTCTTCGGCTACGGCGACCACGAGCAGTGGGGCCACCACATCGGCGGCTCGGATGCCTCCGGGATCGTCTGGAAGGTCGGCGAGGGCGTCACCAAGTGGAAGCCCGGCGACGAGGTCGTGATCCACTGCAACCAGGCCTCCTACGAGGACGTCGAGGT
>DATDKQ010000116.1:0-6490 GCA_036519915.1 Solirubrobacterales bacterium
ACATGATCGGGATCAACGAGAGCGGGGGTGCGAACTCGTGCACGTTCTCGCAGCCCGGCGACGGAGTGCTCACCCGCGGGGGCAGCCTCTCCGACGGCGCCTCGGGCACGTTCGGCCCGCAGAACAACGTCCGGCTCAACCTCTCGGCCGTGCTCGTTCCCTCCAACGACTTCAACATCGCCGCCATCACGCCTGACCGCAAGCGGGGGTCGGCGACCGTGATCGTCAACGTCTCCAACCCGGGTGTCCTGACGATGTCGGGCAAGGGGCTGAAGAAGGGGCACATCTCGAAGAACGTCGCCGTGGCCGGGACGGTCCAGTTTCAGATCGCCTCGGCCGGAGCGAAGAAACGCAAGCTCGACAAGATCGGCAGCGTGGGGCTGAGCCCGACGTTGACCTTCTTCCCGAGCGGCGGGGACCCGGCCAGCAAGCTCTTCACGGTGAAATTGAAGAAGCGACGAGCTCGGCCGTCGATGTTAGGCCGCCCTAATGCGCAATAGACTGCCGCCCGAATGAATCGCCGCGCGATCCTGGCTGGACTCCTGGTCGTTGTGCTCGTGGCCCTGGTGGTGGTGCTGGCTACGGGCGGCGGCGGGCAGCAGGCCCAGGCTGTGAAGGGCACCCCCTTCCTCGGCGAGTCGGGCATCACGCGGAGCGTGGCCGCGATCAAGGCTGACCAGCGCTACCTGGATGCGCATCCGGAGATCGAGGTGCGAAGGAACCGGCAGCTCGCTGCCGAAGAGGCCGCGCGCGAAGCGGCCAATGAGGAGGCCTCACACGAAGGCGAGGCCTCAAGTGAGGAGGAGTCCGCCGGCGAGGAGGGAGAGGCGGCCCAGGCCGAGGGAGACCAGGCGGCCCAGGCCGAGGGGGACCAGGCGGCCCAGGAACGGGCACGCGAGCTGGGCGGGCGCGCCGCGGAGGAAGCCGACATCCGTGAGAAGCCGGAGCCGCCCGGCGAGGAGCGAATGCCACCGAAGCAGGAGGCCCCGGGATTGCGCCTTCAGAGGGCCGGAAGCGCGGCGATCGGGCCGAAGCAGGCGGTCAACCCATCGACCAGTTTCCTCGGCGCCCAGAGCAATGAATCGGGGTTCATCCCTCCGGATTCGATGGGCGCGGTAGGCCCGAGCCAGGTGCTGGTCTTCGTCAACGGCGTCCTCAAGATCTTCGACAAGCAGGGGAACCAAATCGGCTCGAACATCTCGGATTCCGCTTTCTGGGCCCCGGTCAGAAACGGAAGCGAACCGACCGACCCAGGAGTGGAGTACGACCGTCTCTCCCAACGCTGGATCTTGTCGGGGATCAACACCGAGGACTCGAACAACCGGATCATGCTCGCCGTCAGCGACGGGCCGACGATCACGAGCTCCAGCGACTTCACCTTCTTCGCGTTCAACCAGGCCGCTCCGGCACCGGCCGCCAGTCCCCGCTTCGCCGATTACCCGCAGCTCGGGGTCGACGAGAACGCGATCTACATCGGGGTGAACGAGTTCGCTGCTCCTCCGGCAACCGGCTTCGCCGGCACGACCCTCTACGTGATCAGGAAGTCGTCGGTGTTGGGGGCCGGTCCCATGGTCGTCACTGCCTTCCGCAACCTGATCTCCGGTGGTCAGGGCCCCGTCTCACCGCAGCCAGCGACCGACATGGTCCCGGGCATCGGCTCGGGCTACATCGTTGGGCCCGACTTTTCGTTCTTTAGCCGCCTGGACATCCGCAAGATCAACGACCCGGGCGGCAATCCGACGATGTCGGCGAACACGGTCACCGTCCCGACGACGTTCGCGCCCACCCCGTTCTCGGTGCCGGCTCAGGGCACGACGGGGGGACTCGACGCTCTCGACGACCGCGTCTTTGAGGCGATGATCGGCCGGGACCCGGCCGGGACACCCACGCTCTGGACGGCCCACAACATCCTGGTCAACTCCTCCGGCGCGGCGAGCCCGAGCGGCAATCGCGCCGCGGCGCGTTGGTATCAGCTA
Organism: Solirubrobacterales bacterium; assembly: GCA_036519915.1. Lineage (GTDB taxonomy): Bacteria > Actinomycetota > Thermoleophilia > Solirubrobacterales > 70-9 > DASUPK01. Next base: position 1,977 of record DATDKQ010000116.1, read on the forward strand.
GGCAATCTCGACACGACTCCATCGCTGATCCAGTCAGGCACCGTGTTCGACCCGTCGGCCTCCAACCCGCGTCAGTTCTGGATCCCCTCGATCGCGATGAACGGGCAGGGACAGGCGTCGATCAACATGAGCACTGCCGGGACCACTCACCAGGCCGGGATCGCCTCGTCGGGACGGCTCTTTGGCGATCCCGCGGGTCAGACCGACGCGTTCCAGGTCACTCAGAACCCTGGAGGGACGTACAACCTCGGATCAAGCACGCCGCGGCGCTGGGGCGACTACTCGCAGACCGTGGTCGATCCGAGCGACAACATGACCTTCTGGACCTTCCAGGAGTACGCGAACGCAAACAACTCCTGGGGGGTCAAGGTGATCAAGCTGCTGGCACCGCCGCCGGCCACGCCCGATACCGCGACGCCGAGCACGATCCCCCTGGGCCAGTGCTCGGTGGCTGTAGACGTCGCCGGGACGTCGACGGATGGGTCCGGCTTCTTCGACCCGGGACCCGATCCCGGCGGGCCGGGCTATCCGAGCCACATCAGTGCCTCCGTCACGGATGGTGTGGCCGTGAACGCGGTGACCTACACCGACCCCACCCAGGTGACGCTAGACCTGGACACCCGGTCCGCGACGAGCGGCCCGGTGGACGTGACGATCACGAACCCTGACGGCCAGTCCGTAACGGCGACGGGCCTGGTCACCGTCGACACCCCTGGGGGGGACCCCACCATCCCCTGTCTCAACGGCACCACCCCGGACTCCCCGGCGAACGAGAACAACCCCAAGATCTTCGGCACGGCGGACGCCGGCTCCACCGTGACCCTCTACACGGATGCCACCTGCACCACACAGGTCGGCGAGGGAACGGCCAGCGACTTCGCCGCCCCCGGGATCGCGGTGGATCTGGTGCCGGACAACTCGAGCACCGCCTACTACGCGACCGCCACCGACGGCTCCAACAACGTCTCGGACTGCTCGGCGACCCTCGGCACGGCCGCAGCCTCCGAGACGTACGTGGAGGACTCGATACCGCCGGTGCCCAGCGTCAACGGTGGGCCCTCCGGCCTGACGAACGACCGGACTCCGACCTTCTCGTTCAGCGCGACCGATGCCGTCGGCCCGCTCAGCTTCGAGTGCTCGATCGACACCGGGACCGCGAATTTCGGCACCTGCTCCGGGCCGGGCAACACCCATACGCCGAGCAGCCCGCTCGCCGATGGCTCGTACACCTTCCGCGTCAGGGCGACCGACGCGGCTGGCAACTTCGCGCAGGCGACGTGGAACTTCCAGGTCGATGGGATGCCTCCCTCGGTGAGCATCGACAGCGGACCGAGTGGGCTCATTAGTGAGCATTCACCGACCTTCACCTTCAGCGGCAGTGACGCGGTGGGACCGGTCACCTTCCAATGCTCGATCGACACCGGCGCGGCCAGCTTCCGCGCCTGCTCCGGCCCCGGGAACAGCGACATGCCCGCGAGCCCACTGGCCGACGGCTTCTACAGCTTCCGCGCCAGCGGGACCGATGCGGCCGGCAACTCCTCCGTCGCGACGCGCTCGTTCTCGATTCAGACGCCCAAGACGCCTCCCGAGACGACGATCACCAAGGGGCCGAAGAAGACCCCCAAGTCGCGTCCGAAGTTCAAGTTCACCTCCAACGAGCCCGGCGCCACCTTCCAATGCAAGCTAGACAAGGCGCAGTTCGTCGCCTGCAGGTCCCCCTTTAAGCCGCCGAAGCTGCGGCCCGGCAAACACAAGCTGCAGGTGAGGGCCATCGGGGCCGGAGGCACTGACCCCACTCCGGCGGTCAGGAAGTTCCGGGTCCTGCTGCCGAGTGAGGGTCGAGGAAATCGGGGCGCCCGGATTTGAACCGGGGACCTCACCGACCCGAACGGTGCGCGCTACCAGGCTGCGCCACGCCCCGAGAGCGCCAAGGATAGAGGCGCGTGCGCCAGGGCGGTCGTCCACCGGATAGCGTTGGATCGTGGCCGACAACGCCCGCGTGATCCGGGAGCTGTACGAGGCGCTCGACCGCCACGACGGCGAGACGATGGCGCGCCAGTACGCGCCTGATGCCCGCTTCAATGACCCCGCCTTCGGCGAGCTGAGTGGAACGGAGGCGGGTGACATGTGGCGCATGCTCACGGGCCGCGCCGAGGACCTGAAGGTCGAGCTCCCCGAGCACTCGGCCGAGGGCGATACGGGTGCCGCCCACTGGATCGCCACCTACACCTTCAGCACCGGTCGGCCGGTCGTCAACGACATCCATGCCCGGTTTCGCTTTCGAGACGGGCTGATCGTCGATCACGAGGACTCGTTCTCGTTCTGGCGGTGGGCTCGCCAGGCACTCGGTCTACCTGGGTTGATCCTCGGGCTTCCGCCGATGAACCTGCTGGTTCGCAGGCGCGCCCGCGGCGACCTCGCCGAGTTCCGCGGGGAGCGTTGAGCGGCCGGTGGCCGCCACCGGGGACCTGACGAGCCAACCGGACCGTTTCCGAGTGCTGTCGATAGATGGCGGCGGCATTCGCGGCCTGATCGCGGCGCGGGTGATTGCCCGGCTCGAGGAGTTGATCAGCGCCGAGGCGGGGGAGGAGCGGCGGCTCGCCGACTGCTTCCACATGTTCGCCGGGACCTCGACCGGCGGGCTGCTCGCACTCGGGCTGACCGTGCCCGATCCAGATGACCCCACCCGGCCGCGGTTGAGCGGCGCGGACCTCGTGGAGCTCTACATGAGCGAGGGCCCGCGGATCTTCGGCGACACGCTGCACAAGCTGATCAGCCTCGGCGGCTGGATCGCCCCGAAGCACTCGGAGGCGCGGCTCGAGCGGGCGCTGCGCGAGAGGTTCGGCGACGCCAGGCTCAGGGACGCCCTCCGAGAGCTGATCGTCACCTCGTACGACATGACCGAGCCCGGCCCCCACTTCTTCAAGCGGTGGCGTGCCCGTGAATCGCACGACCGCGACGTGGCGATGGTCGACGTCGGGCTCGCCACGTCAGCCGCGCCGACCTACTTCCCGTCGCACGGCCTAGGCGGCCGGGCGCTGGTCGACGGCGGCCTGTTCGCCGCCAATCCATCGGTCGCCGCTGTGGTCGAGGCGCTGAAGCGCCGCGATGAGGAGCCCCGCGACCTGGGTGCCGGCGAGCTGCTGTTGGTCTCGATCGGGACGGGCCAGCACGAAACCGGCCACGCTCAGTCCCAGGTGCGGCGCTGGGGCCGGATCGGCTGGATCTTTCCCCGGCGCCAGGATCCAGCCCTGATCGCCGCGTTCCTCGACGGCCAGTCGGATGCGGCCGACCACTGGGTCGAGATCCTGCTCAACCACGAGCCTGGGAAGGCGGCCCTCGACCCGGTGTCACAGGGCGCCGGGCCCCGCTACTTCCGCTTCCAGACGAAGTTGAGCGTGAGCACGCCGCTCGACGACGCCCGGCCGCGGGCCCTGAGCCAGCTGAACGACGCGGCGGACCGGCTGCTCGCGGAACAGGACGACCGTCTGCGCGAGCTGGTGCGCCGGCTCGTCCGGGGTACGCCCCTGCCCGCCCAGGCGGCTTAGCTCTTCTCGGGCCCCGCGCGGGCCTCGGGCTTGGGAGGTGCCTCATGTTCACGCGCGGCTTTGGGAATCACGTAGCGGATGCCCAGGATGCAGAGCAGCAGGCCGATGCCGCCGATCCACAGGATCGGGTCCTCCGCGGAGAAGCCCTCCAGCCTGCTCCCCAGGTAGGTGAAGTACGCGGTGATCGGCGCGTAGCCCACCGCGGTGGTCCAGGTGAAGCGCACCAGCGGGACCCGGGCTGCACCGCAGACGTAGCCCATCAGGCTGAACGGCATGATCGGGATCAGCCGGATGCCGATCAGCACGACCGCCCCACCGCGATTGATCAGATCCTCGGCGCGCCGAAAGCGCTCCTCGCCGGCCACGCGGTAGAGCAGCGGCCTGGCGAAGTGCCTGCCCACGGCGTAGGAGGCGAGCCCCGACACGATCCAGCAGCACATCACCAGGGGGAAACCGACCCCGAAGCCGAAGACGTAGCCCGCCGCCGCGTCCAGGATCTCGGCCGGATACCAGACGATCACGTGCACCAGCGAGAGCCAGAGCACCAGCAGGGGGCCGGAGGCGCTGCCGCTCAGATCGTGACGAACCTGCTCGGTGTTGCCATGGAACGCGTCGCTGAGGGCGTCGCGCAGCGACGGTACCGCCACCGCCACCGCCACCCCGATCAGAATGCCCGCCAGTGTCACGGCGACGCCGGTCCAGGTTCCTCCGCCGGGCGGGCCGCTGCGCACGACCGTTAGATTAGAAGCACCCGTCACCAAGACCCTAAGGAGGGCAGATGGCCTTCGAGGTCCCAGATCTTCCCTACGAGTACAACGCGCTCGAGCCACACATCGACGAGCAGACGATGCGCGTCCACCACGACAAGCACCACCAGGCTTACGTCGACAAGGCGAACGCCGCCCTCGAAGGCACCGAGTGGGCGGACAAGGACGTCAACGAGGTGCTTCAGAACCTCGACAAGCT
>DATDKQ010000117.1:0-6621 GCA_036519915.1 Solirubrobacterales bacterium
GCCGTTCCCCATGAGCTGAGCGCCTCGGACGACGTCATAGTGGCCACCGCCCGGCTCAGGCGACGCCGTCTCCGCCGCCGCGCCCGGGTCACCAGGGTGACCCTCGAGGTCGATCGAACCGCTCGGCCCTCTGATGTGCACTCCGGCAGCCGGGACGACCGCCAGCTCTCGATCGCCATTCGGCGCGTCGCACTCCAGCGCGCATAAACTCGCCGCGCAGTGCGTCCAAAGCTGACGGTCATCACACCGTCCTTCAATCAAGGGAAATTTCTCGAGCGAACGATCCGCTCAGTGCTCGACCAGGGATACCCAAACCTGGAGTACGTGATCGCCGACGGCGGCTCCACCGACGAGTCCGTCGAGATCATCCGCCGCTACGAGGACCGGCTCGCCTGGTGGGTGTCCGAGTCCGACGACGGGCAGTCCGACGCGATCAACAAGGGGCTCGAGGGGACCTCCGGGGAAATCGTCGCGTACCTGAACAGCGACGACTACCTCCTTCCCGGCGCCTTCGAGACCGTCGTTGCCCGGCTCGAGAGCTCCCGCCGGAAGTGGCTCGCGGGCGCCGCCCTCGACGTCGAGGAGGGAGACCCGCCCAAGCGCCTTCGTGTCTGGCGGCCGAAACCACCTAGCTACTGCGAGGGCTGGCCCGCGGGGCGCCACTGGTGGATGCTCGTCCCGTGGCACGTGCCGCAGCCCTCATCCTTCTGGCGGCGCGAGCTGTTCGATCGCTTGGGCGGGTTCCGAACCGACATGCACTACGCCTTCGATGCCGAGTTCATGCTGCGGCTCGCCTTCGCGGACGAGATGCCGGAGCTCCTCCCCGACGAATTCCTCGCCGTTCGCTCCGTCCATCCAGAGCAGAAGACCTTCGAGATGACGAACTCCTGGCCCGAGATCCACCGATTCCGGGAGCTCTATGCGCCGCGGCTCACCCGGCGCGAGATGACGCTGCTACGGACGGCACGGATCTTCCGAGCCGCTACCCCGGTGGCGTGGGTCAGGTGGCGCGTGATGCAGCCGCTGATCCACTACGTGCTCGGGCCGCTGAAGCGCCGCCTGATCACCCCCGCGCTCACCTGGGGTGGAGACCTGCTCGAGCGCGTGCCCGAGCGCTGGCGGCCGCCGATTCGGACGCGCGACCGGGTCGCCAAGACACAGCCGGGCCAGGTGCCGCCGGCGAATGGCCGCCGCAGCGCGCTCCTCTCTCCGATCGGCCTCGAGCCGGTGACGAACGATCCGGGACCGGAGCTGGCACCGGACGGGACCGTCAACGGAGTAGCCCCAGCGCAGCCGGTCCTGGACCGGGACCAGGGCCGAACGGCCGCCGGCTAGGCGCCGTCCCGTTCGAGCAGCATCCAGCCAGAGGGCGAGGACGGGGCCAATCGGTGCCAGCCATGGCCACGCAGCGCGTCGAGCTTGGCCCCGATGGTGGGCTCCGCCGTGAAGGCGTACTCGTTCGCGTAGATGAAGTCGACCTGGGTCGAACGGAAGGAGTGCTGCTCCCTTCCGGCGAGCTCGGGACCGAGGGTCTCCCCAATCGGGTAGTTCCACGAGACAGTCGTGCACGGGTCGCTCCCACCCACGTACAGGCAGGCGTCGGTCGCCGGATACACGGCCAGCAGCCCGTGCTGGCGCCCTTCCAGCTCGCTGCGATACGGGTCGAGCCTGGCGACCGCCGTCTTCAGCGGCTGGCCGGGACCGATCTGGGGATTGCTGTAGCCGGCGCGATAGTGGTTCGGGATCAGGATCACGGCCGCGATTGCCAGTGGCGGAATCACGGCGCGCGCCCGGTCCGGAACGCCGAGGCGCCGAGCGATCGCCACCAGGCTCATGCCGAGCAGGGCCAGCAGGAGAATGGTCAGCGGGAAGATGTAGGAGGGCCGGGGGCGGGTCATCAGACCTGCGTAGATGCCCACCGATCCCATCGCCCCGAGCACGCTCCAGCCCCAGACCCTGTCGCGGATCCACTCGTCCCACCACCTCCGCCGGTCCCGCCAGATCAGGACGGCCCCGACGAGGATCGTGAGCCCCACCCCGATCAGCCCAGCGAGGACAAGCCACGAGCCCCGGTTGATGTCGATGTAGTCCGGGTTGGACGCGGGGCCCACCGAGCCGAACTTCGCGTTGAACAGCCCGACCTCCAGCCCGGCCGGGAAGAGGCGAGCGTTTCGCCCAAAGTGGCCCGCGACCGCGTCCGGGTTGTCGCCGATCGCCTGGAAGAGTGAGGGCATGCCCTCGCCGAAGTCCTTGCGCGTGTAGACCTGGCACTGAGCCAGTGGGTTTGCGGTCCGCACGTCGCCGCTGTGGTCAAGCCCGAGCGCGTAGCCCTGGCAGAAGGCCAGCTCGTTCTTCCCCGCGAGCTGTGAATAAACCGACCCCCGGCCAGCGTCGCGCCAGCCGACCAGGGCGACGAGGACCGCGAGCGCCAGCAAGGGGATCGCAACCGCCGCCGCCAGATCTCTCCACGGCGGCGCCGTAGCCCTCCGAATCCGCCAGAACTCGTAGCCGAGCCAGACGACCCCGAAGAAAAACGCCCCGACGAGGTACTCATTCCGCACCAGCAGCGCCGCGGCGAGCAGTAGTCCGAACACCGTCGCCCGCGCCGCTAGCCCGGACCAGCGGAGCGCCACGAGAGCGATCGCGAGCCCCGCGAGCGCGCCGAACAGGTGAATCTCGAAGATGGTGTCGTAGGTGATCGGTAGGACGGCCCACCAGACGGCAAGGCCCCAGGCGATGCCGGGAGTGAGAAGACGGCGAAGAACCGCGAGCAACAGGAGGGTCGTCCCGAGCACGATCAGGACCCGCTGCAGGATCGTGACCGAAAAGGGATCGTGGACGATCCATTTCAACGACCCATAGAGCACGTTGTAGAGCGGGTAGTAAGCCGGGCTGACTAGGAAGTGGTCGGCCCAGCGGCTCGCCATCGAGAAGTAGTAGGCGCCGTCACCCGGAGTGAGGTCCCTGTAGTTCCAGATTCCCCAGAGGACCTTCGACTGGATCGCGAGGATCGAGCCGTACGCGAACCAGGGTGAGGCGGCGACCCCCGCGAGCCGCTTGATGGTTATGCGGAGGACACGACGGCTGGCATGTCCACGGCGCGGAAGGAGTCGATCGTTCGCCGCAGCCCCTCTTCCAGCGGCATCTCGGCCTCGAAGCCCAGCAGCTCCCGGGCCCGGGTCACGTCGAGGTATCGCTTCGGCTGCCCGTCGGGCCTCGAGCTGTCCCAGACCGTCCTGCCCTCGTACCCGGTGAGCTCGGAGATCATCTCGGCAAGATCCCGGATCCGCGTCTCGGTCCCGGTGCCGATGTTGACGGGGTCGGAGACGTCGAGCCCCTCGGCACAGAGGAGCAGCGCGCGAGCGGCGTCGTCGACGTAGAGGAACTCGCGGGTCGGCTTGCCGGTTCCCCAGAGGACCACCTCGGGCTCCCCCCGCTCGGTGGCCAGCGCGTACTTGTGAACCATCGCCGCGATCACGTGGGAGTCCTCGAGGTCGAAATTGTCGCCCGGCCCGTAGAGGTTCGCCATCACCGGGACGCAGGAGTCGAGCCCGTATTGGCGCCGGTAGGCGTCCGAGAGCACGAAATTCATCTTCTTTGCGAGCCCGTACGGCGCGTTCGACTCCTCCGGATAGCCGTTCCAGATCTCGTCCTCCGAGAAGGGCACCGGGGTGAACTTCGGATAGGCGCAGACGGACCCGGCGGCGACCAGCTTGCCGATCTCGAGGTCCCTGGCGGCCTCGAAGACGCTCAGGCTCATCTCTAGGTTGTCCCTCGCGAGAGGCGCCGGGTTACGCCGGTTGAAGCCGATCCCGCCCACGTTCGCGGCGAGGTGGAGGACCACCTCGGCTCCCTCCAGGGCGCTCCTGGCGGCCTGCCTCTCCCGGAGGTCATACTCGACCGACCTGACCACGCCCACGTCCGCCCCCAGATCGCGGAGCAGCGCCGTCGTCGGCCTGCCGAGGAACCCGGCGCCGCCGGTGACGACCACTCGCTTGCCTGACCAGAAGCCGGGATCTGGGGCTGCGGGGGCCATTCGCCCGGAAGGCTAGCGGCCGGGCCGAGCAGCACTCGCCATCCGTGGCGGAGCGACTAGGGGAAGCTGGCCCGGATCATTCCCCAGCTTCCCGGCTCGAGCGAGGCGATCGCGTTCGGCACCGCCCCACGAGCGAGCTCACCGCCTCTCACTTCGGGCCACTCGCCTATGAAGGTGCGATAGCGATAGTCACCCAGGTCAGCCAATCGCTCGAGGCAATCCTCAATCGCCTCCGCCAGCTCGCGATGGAACTCGAAGTCGATGGTGGCGATCGGATGGGAAAGGCCCCGCAGTGCCTGCGGCTCGAACCCCTCCACGTCGATCTTGCAGTAGGAGGGCACTCCGTGCGAATCGATCAGCGAATCAAGGGTGACCACCGGGACCTCGATCGGTTCGAGCCAGACCTCGGGCGGCATGTACCCCTTCTCCATCGCGATGCGCCGCCAGTCCGTGGACATCGACGCATGGGTACTGCTCGTGGTGGACGGACGCAACTCCCCTGTACCGATCCAGTCCGCGACCGCAGCCTGGACGGTTGCAACATCCGGATCCGCGGCGAACCTGCGCTGCATCACGCCGACGCAGTCCGCCTGTGGCTCCACCGCGACCACTCGAGAGCCGAGCGAGCGCAGTACAGCGGACCATTCCCCGACGTTCGCGCCCACATCGAAGGCGAGCTGGCCGCGCCGGGCGGCGGGCGCAAGGAAGCGCCTGATCCGATGCGCGCGATAGCGGTTCTGGAGCCGGCGGTGCAGAGGTCCGCGCGGCGGTGTGGCGCGGCTCATGGAGCGCCGGAACGCCGGCCGCGGCGCGGACACCCCGAGTGGGATTGGGATGCCCAACCGCCTCGCCGCACGGCGGCCGATGTCAATCGCAACCAGGACGAGGCGCCGCGGCGCAAAGCGATCCCTGGCCTTCACCCCCCGAACACTAGACTCGCGCGTCTTCATGACCGAGCCATTGCCCCCGAGGCGCCGGGAAGCATGACGCTGCGCGTCGGTATCGATGCCCGCCTGGGCGCCGGACAGTTCGGCGGCGTCGAGCAGGTGGTGATCGGGCTCGCCTCGGCCCTCTCCCGGCTCGAGGACGGAGACGAGGAGTACCTCTTCCTAGCCCACCCCGAGCACGACGAATGGATCCGTCCTTATCTCGGCGGTCCCTGCCGCTTGCTCCACACTCGCCGCGGCTACCTGGACAGGCGGACGCGAGCAGTCGCTCGCGGGTTGATCGAGCGAGTGCCGCGCCTGGGGGTCAACTTTGCCGTGCGATCCAGCGACGGGACGGTCGAGGGTGCGGGGGTCGATGTCATGCACTTCCCGATCCAGGACGCGTTCACCACCCCAATCCCGAGCATCTACCAGCCGCACGACCTCCAGCATCTCCATCTGCCCGAGCTGTTCAGCAGCTGGGAGCGTGGGCGCCGCGAGGCGATCTACCGCACCCACTGCGAGCGCGCGGCGCTCGTGGTCGCGATGACCTCCTGGGGCCGCAGGGACTTCATCGAGAGCTACGGGTTGCCCCCCGAGAAGGTGACGGTCGTGCCCGGGGGATCTGTCCTCCGCGAGTACCCGGCGCCGACCCCGGCTGACCTCGACCGGCTGCGCTCTCGACTCGAGCTTCCTGACTCCTTTCTCCTCTACCCGGCGCAGACCTGGCCGCACAAGAACCACGAGAACCTGCTCGAGGCGCTCGCCCGGATCAGGGACGAGAGCGGTGTGACGATTCCCCTTGTCTGTCCTGGCAAGCAGACCCGCCACTATCGGCGCATTCGCGAGGTGGTCGATCGCCTGGGTCTCGCGGGCACGACGTCCTTCCCCGGCTTCGTCAGCTCGCTCGAGCTCCGCGGCCTCTACGAACTGGGGACCGCGCTGGTTTTCCCCAGCCGGTTCGAGGGCTGGGGCCTGCCCATCTGCGAGGCCTTCGACGCCGGGCTTCCCGTCGCCTCCTCGACTGCAACCGGGCTCCCCGACGTCGTCGGGGACGCCGGCCTGCTCTTCGACCCGGAGGACGTCGCGGAGATGGCGAGTCAGCTGCATCGCCTCTGGACCGACGAGGCGCTTCGGGCGGACCTTCGCGAGCGCGGCAGGAAGCGGGCGCCCGAGTTCTCGTTTGACCACACGGCGCGGCTGTTCCGAGCGCACTATCGCCAGCTCAGCGGGCGGAGGCTTGCAGAGCAAGACCGTATCCTTCTGGCGGCCCCGCCTCCCGCGTGAACGCAGGACCTTTTCGCCGACGTGGACACCTCTGACGACGACAAGCGCGCCGCTTCTTCCGTGCTCGGGCGCGCCATCGTGACCGTGCTCTCATGGGTGAGGCGCGTCCTCGGCAGCCTCTACCAGGTCCTCTTCCGCGATCGGCTCCGTGACATCGACGAGCAGACCGAGCGACTGGGGTCCGCGTCGGTCGAGGCGGTCACGCATCTGGGCAGCGAGGTTCGGGCCCTGGAGGGGCGGCTCACCGCAATAGAGCGGGAGCTGGTCGCCCTGCGTGAGCTGCTCGAGCGCCGCGAGCGCGCCGCGGTCGAGCGTGACGAAGAGGTCACGGCCCGCCCGTCGGCCGGCTGAGATGACGATCGATCCGGGCTC
>DATDKQ010000118.1:0-5997 GCA_036519915.1 Solirubrobacterales bacterium
CCGGCCGCTCCTACTCGAGGGCGACACCGGACCGGGCGGCACGGGCGCCGAGTCAGCGCGGGCGAGCGCGGCCAGGGCGCGGGCGGCACGGGTACACGTGGCCGGGCGGCGCGGGGTCAAGAACCTCGAGCAGGAACCGGACGCGATCAAGTCTGCTGCGGCCACCGACACGGCTCCCGCCTTCCGCTCGATTCGGACCGACCGCTACGAGTACACCGTCTACGCCAACGGCCAGACCGAGCTCTACGACATGAAGCGTGACCCGGCGCAGCTCAACTCGCTCGCCACGGACCCGCGCTATCGCTACGTCCGCAAGTGGCTCTTCGACCATCTCGCGGTGCTCTCGACCTGCGCCGGCGCGGCCTGCCGGGTGGACATCGGCCCGGACCCGTTCCCGCTGCCGAAGAGCGCGGTGCGGCCGAAGCGGAAGAAGAAGCCGGGGACGGGGACCCAGCCCCCCGTTGGGACCAACCAGCCTGGCGTGAAGTAGCGTCGCTGTGGGGCGCACCAGTCCAGAAGGGATCGAACCACAGCGCTAGGATTCGTCCGCGGAGGGGCACTGGCCAAACTGGCTAAGGCACCGGCCTCCAAAGTCGGCGATTCCAGGTTCGAGTCCTGGGTGCCCCGCTCTCAGCCCGCCTGCGGCGGGCTTACTTAATCGCCCCGCCGCGCCGCGACGGCTGCGCGGGTCGCGTCACGCAGTTCCTGCATGGGCGTGCCCTTCTCGACGTAATCGTCCGCCCCGCGCTCGATCACGGGAGAACGCATCCGGTCGGCGCTGAATCCGGAGAGCACGACGATCGCCACGTCCGGGTCGCGCTTGCGGATCTCGAGGATCGCCTCGAGCCCGTTCATGTCGGGCATCGAGAGATCGAGCAGGATGGCCGCGGGGTGCGTCGCCGCTATCCCCTCGAGCGCGCTCCGTCCGTCGCCGGCCTCACCGACGACCTCGAAGCCGGGATCGTCCTCCAGCCCGAACCTGACAAGTTCGCGCAACTCGGGCACGTCATCGACCACGTACACCGAGATCGGTCCCCGCTCGGTCACGCTTCCCCCGCCGATAGCAGCCTCAGGACGCGGCATCGCCCCCCGCCACAGTCTTCTCACCGGTTGTGATCCGCCAGGTCATCTAGACCTCCAAATAAGGGAACGCGCCCGAGACCTATGCCCCGAACGCGGGGGCCATTGTTCCAGAGCGCAAGTCCCGGCACATCGGCAGTTCTCCCAGTCCGACCGTAGAATCGAGGCGGCCAGCGGGCGTGCCGGAACTGGTAGACGGTCCAGGTTTAGGTCCTGGTGCTCGAAAGAGCGTGGGGGTTCGAGTCCCTCCGCCCGCATTCCGGCTGGTCGCTCGTGTGTAGCGCTTCTCAAGCCGAGTACATAGACTTGCTCGCCATGGAAGCGGGAGCGATCCGTCCCGGATACGAGCTCTGGCGACCGAACAGGGAGAAGCCCGAGGCGCAGAGCGCTCGAGCGCTCGTCGTGTTCCTGCTGCTCGTCACCGCCGCGCTCGCGTTCGTAATCATCATCGGTGGGTGGACCCGGCTCGAGGGCGTCAAGGCCCTGACGATCATCTACGCGGCCCTCTACGTGCTCTTTGCCTTCCTGGTGGCCCGCTGGAACCGCGGTGTGCTCCCCGTCGCCTCGGCGCTCGCCATCATCCTCGCGATCTTCGCCGGGATCGCCGCCCCGGCATGGTTCGACCGTGCCAAGGACGGACTGAGCAACCCCGCGCTGCCCCCGGACCTCCTCGGCATCCTCTGTCTCGTCCTGGTCCCCCTCCAGGTGATCCTGATCGCCGCGGCGATGGTCGCCTTCAACCAGGACTGGCACGTCGAGGAGGAGCGACCCATCGGAGACGAGATCCCGTCCGGGGGCGAACCCGACGATCCGGACGAAGAGCCGCGCGCCACGCGGCGCAGCAGCTCCAGCCGCAGCACCCGGTCGAGCCGCAGCATGCGCGGCACCGCGGCGCGCCGGCCTAGAAAAGCCTGAGCGGCGGCTCGATCAGCGCGGGGCCGTCCTGCCGGACATCGTTGACCGCGTCTGAGACCTCGGTGACGACCAGCTCGTCGGTCGGGACCAGCACGTCCTGAAGCTCCTCCGGGCTCGCCGCGCGATCGAGCCACACAGCCTCACCATCCTGATCGAGGATCACCGGCATCCGGTCGTGGATCGGAGACACCACCTCACCCGGCTCGCAGGTGACGATCGCGCAGGAGTGGATTGATGAGCCGTCCCCGCGACTGGCCGCCGCCCACAGCCCGGCGAACGCGAAGGGCTCGCGGGAAGGCCTCGTGATCCAGACGGGCTTCTTCCCGGTTTCCTCGGCGCGCCACTCGTAGAAGCCGTCGGCCACGATCAGGCAGCGGTCCGTGCGAAACGCGTCCCGGAACGCCGGCGCCTCGGCGACCGTCTCGGCGCGGGCGTTGATCAGCAGCCGGTCGAACGTCTCCGGATCCGCGTGGTGCGGAATCAGTCCCCAGCGCAAGATCCCCGGCTCCCGCTGCCCCTGCTCATCTAGTCGGACGGCGAGCACCGGGTCGGTCGGCGCCACGTTGTACCGCGGCTTCTGATCGATCTCGGCCGACTCGGTCAGCCCGAAGCGAAACCGAAGCAGCCGGGGATCGGGGTCGGTGAGCGTGTAGCGCCCGCACATTGGGCGAAGCGTCGCATCTCTGCGCGACCGATCCGGGTTGGCCCGGCCGGACTGCGACGATTCTGCGTCAGAACCGTGTCGTTAGCAGCGCCTTTGTGCGTGAGCACCGAACTCAGCGACCGAGCTCGACGCCACCCTCGTATTCGTGCGTTCGATCGAGCAGGTCCGACTTGTTCAGGCGTTAATCGAGGATGGTTTCAACGACTGCGAGATCTCCCGGCGAACCGGCATCCCGCGCCGAACGATTGCTGGCTGGCGGCACGGGCACCTTCCACGCTTTGCCAGAGCCGATGCGGTGGAGAGCTGTCCTCGGTGCGGTCACCCGACGCATGACGTCGGCAAGCTCGGATGCGAGTACAGCTACTTGCTGGGGATCTATTTGGGTGATGGGTGTATCTCCAAGTTCCCGAGGACATACCGCCTAACGATCTCGATGGATCGCGCCTACCCGGGGATCGTCAGTGAGTGCGTCCAGGCGATGGAGCGTGTCATGCCCACCAGCAAGGTGAGCATCTTCCATCGCCGGGATGAGCAAACCGAGGAGATCTATTCCTACTCCAAGGCCTGGCCCTGCCTCTTTCCACAGCACGGGTCGGGGATGAAGCATCTGAGAAAGCTGGAACTGACCTGGTGGCAGGTGCAACTGATCGAGCACGATCCAAGACCCCTCGTCCGGGGCCTCGTTCATTCAGACGGCTGTCGACACCTGAACACGATCAGGCACCCGAAAAAGACCTACCGCTATCCCCGATACGAGTTCACAAATAAGTCCGATGACATCAAGCGCATCTTCTGCGCCGCCTGTGATCTGCTCGAGATCGAGTGGCGGGTTATGAACGCCAAGACAATCTCGGTCGCGCGACGTGAGTCCGTCGCGCGGATGGACGAATTCATCGGACAGAAGGGCTGATGCAGTGCCGGAGGTGGGACTCGAACCCACACGCCCCGAAGGACCATCGGTTTTGAGCCGATGCTGTCTACCAGTTCCATGCACTCCGGCCAACCCGAACGATAGTTACGCGAGCAGGCGATAATCGCCGCCGGTGGACGACGCGGGACGCATGGAGGTGATTCGCGAGCTCTGCGCCTTCGAGGGGCGCGGGCCCGGCACCGACGCGGAGCGGCGCGCCGCGCACGCGCTCGCCGGCCGTCTGCGCGCCATCGGCCGCCGCGCGGACATCGAGCCCTTCTTCTCCCACCCCCAGTACGCCCTGGTCCACCTGATCCACGCGGCGCTCGGGATCGCCGGCAGCCTGCTCGCGACGGTCCAGCCCGCGGTCGGCTTCGCACTCGTCCTGTTCGCAGCGGCCTCGACCTACCTCGACCTCAACACCCGCCTCTATCTCGTTCGCTCCCTGCTCTTTCGCCGCGTCTCCCAGAACGTGGTCTCCCCCGGCAATCGCCCGGACGCGCCCGCCCGGCTCATCCTGATGGCGCACTACGACGCCGCCCGCACCGGCTTCGTCTTCTCCAAGGCGTCTAAGCGGATCCGCCGGCTTCCGGAGCGCGCCCGCCTCGGCCTCGGCCCCTTCCGGCTCTTCTTCTGGCTCGGCCTCGCGCCCCTCCTCCCCATCCTCGGCGCCCGCATGGCCGGTTTCGACGCCACCTGGCTCAACGCGGTCCAGGCGATCCCCACGATCGTCCTGATCATCGCCGCCTTCCTCCTCATCGACATCGCCCTGTCGGAGATCGTTCCCGGCGCCTACGACAACGCCTCCGGCGTGGCCGCGGTGCTCTCCGCGGCCGACGAGCTGACCGCCGACCCTCCGCCGAACCTCGACGTCTGGATCGTCCTGACCGGCGCCGAGGAGTCCTTCTGCGAGGGCAGCCGCGCCTTCGTCCGCAACCGCCGGAAGCAGCTCGACCGCGCCAGCACCTATTTCGTCAACGTCGACTCTGTCTCGTACGGCCAGGTCGCCTACGAGATCAGCCAGGGCGCCGTGATCACCATCCCGCACGACCGGCAGCTGGTGGAGCTCGCCGAGGCGCTCAGCACGGCCGGCGCGGCCGACGGCGGCGCCATGCCCATCCGGCACCCCCTGCTCGACGACGCGCTCCCTCCACGGATCCGGCGCCTGCGGTCGATCACCATCCGCACGACCGACCCGGACGGCAACCTCGCCCCCTGGTACCACACTGACGAGGACGTTCCCGAGCGCGTCGACTCCGCCGCCCTCGGCCGCGCCACCGACTTCGTGATCGCCCTCTCCCGCCTGATCGACCGAGAGGCAGGACGGACCGCCGGGACGGCGGCCACCGCCCCGCCGGCGGCCTCCACCGCCGAGCGCGTGTAAGGATCAGGTCGTGGAGGAGAGCGCCGTCGCGGGGAAGAGCACCGAGCCCGAGATCCTCTGGGCCCCGTCGACCGAGATGGTCGAGCGCTCACCGCTGACCCGCTACATGCGCTGGCTCGCGGACGAGCGCGAGCTTGATTTCGAGGACTACCACGCGCTCTGGCGCTGGTCGACGACCGAGATCGAGGAGTTCTGGCGGACGATCTGGGACCACTTCGAGGTCATGGCCTCCGGCGAAGACCAACGCGAGCTCGAGGACCCCTCGCCCGATGTCGTCCTCGAGGAGCACGTCATGCTGGGAGCCAAGTGGTTCCCCGGCACCGAGCTCAATTACGCCGAGCACATCTTCCGCGGCAAGGCCGACGACGAAGTCGCCCTGGTCTACGCCTCTGAGCTCCGCGAGCTCTCGGAGCTCCGGTGGGGCGAGCTCCGCGAGCGGGTCGCGGCGGTCCGGGAGGGCCTCCGCGCGCTCGGCGTCACGCGCGGCGACCGTGTCGTCGCCTACCTGCCGAACGGCCCCGAGGTCGTCATCGCCTTCCTCGCCGCCGCGAGTCTCGGCGCCACCTGGTCGAGCTGCTCGCCTGACTTCGGTCCCGCAAGCGTCGTCGACCGCTTCGCCCAGATCGAGCCGAAGGTGCTCTTCTGCGTCGACGGCTACCGCTACGGCGGCAAGGACTTCGACCGGCTGGACACGATCGCCGAGATCGCCTCCCAGATCCCGAGCCTCGAGCGGATCGTCCTCGTCCCCTACCTGAGCGCGTCGCCCGAGCTATCCGTGCTCGAGGACCATCAGAGCGCCACCCCGATGACCTGGGGTCAGCTCCTGGATCTCGGCGCCGGCGTCGAGCTCTCCTTCGAACGCGTCCCCTTCGACCATCCCCTCTGGGTCCTCTACTCCTCCGGCACCACCGGCCTGCCCAAGGCGATCGTCCACGGCCACGGCGGCATCCTGCTCGAGCAGCTCAAGAAGGGCTACCTGCACCTCGACGCCAAGACCGGCGACCGCGTCTTCTGGTTCACCACGACCGGCTGGATGATGTGGAA
>DATDKQ010000119.1:0-2628 GCA_036519915.1 Solirubrobacterales bacterium
ACCCCCGTCGCGCGTCCTCTCGAAGAAGGCGCGGAACCGGAGGCTCAATTGAAGAACTCGTCCCCAGAGCGTCAGCGCTACTCACCGGAGCGCGCTTACCGCCCCCTCGCCTCTCCACCGAGCGTGGAGGACAAGGACGCCTGCGCGCTCTATGCCTCCGTGCGCCGCGACGCCACCCCCAGCCACGAGCCGGTCACCCTCGCGCTCGAGTCGCTGCAGAAGATGCTCCACCGCGCCGGCAACGTTGACGGCGAGGGGGACGGCTGCGGCCTCCTGGTCGACATCCCGACCAGGATCTGGGCCGAGGAGGTCCGTCAGGGCGGACACAACCCGGCACTCGCACTGGATGACGCCTTCGCGGTCGCCCACGTGTTCGTCGAGAGGTCGCAGGACCTCGAGAAGATTCGCCATGGGGCCCGAGAGCTGCTCGGCGGCGCGGGCTTCCGGATCCTCGCCGAGCGCCTCGGCGCTGTCGACTCGACCGCCCTCGGCGCAACCGCGCGCGAGGAGGAGCCCCAGTTCTGGCAATTCGCAGGTCTCGTGCCGGAAGCCTCCGGCGCCGACCGCACCGTCTTCAACCTGAAGATCGTCCTCGAGGAGAAGCTCGGCGTCCACGTCGCCTCCTTCTCGGGCAGGACTGCCGTCTACAAGGTGATGGGAAGCCCGAAGGTGCTCGGGTCCTACTACGCCGACCTCTCCGACGAGCGCATGGAGACGATTGGCGCCTTCGGCCACAACCGCTACTCGACCAACACCTGGCCTTCATTCACCCGGGTCCAGCCCTTCGGCGTGCTCGGCCACAACGGCGAGATCAACACCATCGAGCAGCTCCGCCAGGAGGCGCGCATGCTCGGTGTGCCGATCGGCGAGGGCAACTCCGATTCCCAGGACCTGAACCGGGCGATCGAGAGCCTGGTCCGGCGCTACGGCCTGTCGCTGGCGGAGGCGATGGAGATGGTCGTGCCGCCGATCGTCGACGAGATCGCGGGCCTCCCGAAGGAGCTCCACTCCTTCTACATGTACCTGCGCCAGACGATGGGGCCGTTCGCACAGGGCCCCGTCGCGCTGATCGCGCGGCACATGGACGAGTGCGTGTTCTCGGCCGACGCGATGGGCCTGCGTCCTCTGTGGAAGCTCGAGACCCCGCAGGACTACGTCTTCAGCTCCGAGCCCGGCGTCGTCTCCGTCGCGGACATGGTCTCCGAGCCGCAGCCGATGGCCCCGGGCCAGAAGTACATGGTGATGATTGACCGCGAGCGCAAGCGCTCGACGCTCCACCCGCATGCCGAGATGCTGGCCGAGGTCCGCAAGCGCTGGCTGCGGCGGACAGGCGTCGAGCAGGTCGCGCCGTACGACCGTGCGCTCGACACCGGCGGCCCGCTCGAGGGACCCGAGATCCCGGGCTACAACGACGCAGGCCCCGAGGAGCCGGTGAAGGTCGAGGACCGCGTCCTCGCCGGCTTCGGCTGGCAGCGCGATGACGTCAAGCTGGTCCAACAGATGGCGGACAACGGTGCCGAGCCGATCGGCTCACTCGGGTACGACGGCCCCCTCGCCGCACTCTCGCCCGAGCGCCAGAACCTCGCCGACTACTTCAAGGAGACCGTCGCGGTCGTAACCAATCCGGCGATCGACCGCGAGCGCGAGATCGAGCACTTCTCGACGCGGGCCGTCTTCGGCCGCCGGCCGCCGCTGACCGACCCGTCATCCGACAGCCAGACGATCGAGACCGACTTCCCCGTGATGCTCGGCGGGCACCACGACCTGGCGCCGCTGCCGCACAGCGCTTACCGGCGGATCGCGAGCGAGCAGGGCACCTATCTGCTCGAGGACCTCTGGGACGCCTTCGGCGACCGGGCCAAGGCGATCGACATCGCCCTGCTCGAGTCCGAGACCACCCAGGGCGCGATCGAGCGGCTCCGGCAGGAGGCCGTCAAGGCGGTCGGCGAGGGCTGCGAGCTGCTCGTTCTCACCGACCGCACCGTCTACGACGCCGAGAGGCGTTACATCGATCCCCACCTGGCGACCTCCGCGATCGACCAGGCGCTGAAGCAGTACGAGGTCGCCGACGGCGAGAACCTGCGTCGCCGCTGCTCAATCGTGCTGCGCTCGGCGGCGATTCGCAACGTCCACGACGTGATGATCGCTCTCGGCCTGGGAGCGGATGGCGTCTGCCCTTACGTGATGCTCGAGGTGATCTGCGTCGACGACTACGAGAACGACGTCGCCAATCTCTGCTCGGCCCTGCGCAAGGGGATCGAGAAGGTGATCTCCACGATCGGCATCCACGAGGTTCGCGGCTACGCCCGCCAGTTCTCCTCGATCGGGATCAAGCCAGAGCTGGCCGAGATCTTCCACACCGAGGCGTTTGCCGCCTCGCAGAAGGGCGGCACTGGCTTCGCGCAGATGGACGCCGACACCGACGCCCGGCAGAAGATCCTCGCCGGGGACGACGAGGCGAAGCCGGCGAAGACCCTCCACTTCTATCCCAAGGTCTACAAGGCGGCGATCGCCGCGGCGAACGGCTCCGCGACCTTCGACGAGTACTCGCAGAAGGTGCGAGAGCTCGAGGCGCAGAGCCCGGTCTCCATGCGCCACATCATGGGCTTGAAGAGGGAATCGGACCGC